>CALGNG010000170.1 GCA_937958735.1 uncultured Aquimarina sp.
TTTTTTGGAATACAAGCACAACGCTTCCAAAGGGGACAGGACGAAATTAAAGTGTGGGTCCGTTACAATAGAAAAAACAGGTCTTCTATTTCCAACTTAAACGAAATGCGAATTGTAACCCCAACTGGAAATCGCGTACCATTAAAAGAAATTGCTACGTATACTATTACCCGTGGCGATGTAGCCATTAACCATTTAGAAGGACAGCGAGAAATACAAATTACCGCAGATTTAAAAGATGCCAAGTTAGTTTCTGGAGCAGATGTAATGGAAGATATTCGTTTAAATGTAATGCCAGAAATACAATCTAAATACGCTTCGGTAAGAGCCTCTTTCGAAGGTCAAAATAGAGAAGCTGGTAAGTTATTAGGATCTTTAAAACCTGTTGGTTTAACCGTATTGTTACTTATTTATATGACTATTGCTTTTACCTTTAGAAGCTTTAGCCAACCACTAATGTTACTTTTACTTATTCCGTTTAGTTTAACGGCTGTGGCTTGGGGACATTGGATCCACGACTTTCCTATTAACATCTTATCCATGTTAGGTATTATAGCTCTAATTGGTATTATGGTAAACGATGGTTTGGTCCTTATTGGAAAATTTAATGCCAATCTAAAAGAAGGTATGACCTTTAACGATGCCATTTTTGATGCTGGAAAATCGCGATTTAGAGCTATATTTTTAACCTCCATTACTACTATTGCTGGTTTAGCTCCATTATTATTAGAAAAAAGTAGACAAGCACAATTTTTAAAACCTATGGCTATTTCTATTGCCTATGGTATTGGAATTGCCACCGTTCTAACCTTACTTATACTACCCTTATTCCTATCCTTTAGTAACAAAACCAAGGTAACCACCAAATGGCTTATTACAGGAAAAAAAATAACTAAAGAAGAAGTAGAACGTGCTATTAAAGAGCAAAAAGAAGAAGCCCATTTACAAGGAGAAATCAACAATTAACTATGAAGTATTTTTTATTACCCATTTGTATATGCTTAAGTTTTTTGACCAGTATTTCTGCTCAAGAAACACAATTAGATAAGCAAGAAGCTATAAATATTACACTGAAAAACAATTTTGGCATTCGAGTAGCCAAAAAACAGCTATCTATAGCCAATAATAATCAAGGCATTTTAAATTCGGGGTACCTACCCTCGCTTTCTGCCAATGCTTCTGCTACCTACAATAGAGATAATTCTACCATAGAATTCCCTGGTCAATTTAACGACGATGGTAGCCCTAGAGAAGATGCAAAAATAGATGATGCCGAATCTAGACGTTATAACTCTGCCATAAATTTAAATTATACCCTTTTTGATGGGCTGGGTCGATTTTATAATTATAAACGCCTTAAAGAGCAATACCAGCTTAGCGAGCTACAGGTAAGAGAAACTATAGAAAACACCGTTTTACAACTGTTTAGTGTCTACTTCCAAGTGGCTAGACTTACAGAAAACGAAAAGGTATTAAAAGAGGTTTTGGAAATCTCTAAACAACGCGTAACACGTTCTAATTATGCTTTTGAGTATGGTCAAAACTCTAAATTGGCTGTTTTAAATGCCAAGGTAGATACTACCAACGACAGTATTGCTTTACTTAATACACAATTACAAATAACCAATGTAAAACGAGATCTAAATGTAGTCTTAAACCAAGAACTAAATACCAAATTTACAGTAGACACTATCGTAAATTTTATTCCTAAAATACAGTTAAAAGAACTAATATCCGATGCTAAAAACAATAATGTAGCCGTGTTACAAACACGACGCAATAAACAAATAAATGCCTACGATATTAAAGTAAATCAATCCGGGTATTTACCAAAATTAGATTTACGATTTGGCTATGGATGGAATCTTAATCAAAGTGCTCGATCTGCCTTTTTTCCTGGAGTAGATACTAAAAACACCAACTTTGTAGCAGGGGCAAATTTTACTTGGAATTTATTTGACGGTGGTAGCAATAGCGTGCGCATTAAAAACGCAAAAATTAATTACGAAAATCAAGAGTTATTACAGCAGCAAATAGAAATACAAGTTACTAGAGATATATTAAACGCACAAGAAACCTATAAAAACAGATTAACTATTTTTCAAATTCAAGAGCAGAATGTGGTAACCAATCAAAACAACTTTGAGCGATCAAAAGAGCAATTTCTATTAGGTCGTATTAGTTCTATAGAGTTTAGGCAATCACAAATTAATTTATTGAATGCTAAAACCAATAAAAACCTAGCCAAATACGATGCTAAATTAGCAGAACTTCAATTATTGCAACTTACTGGGCAGCTATTAAATGTGGAATATTAATACAGGCAAAAGCAAAATATTCTAAATAATCTAAATAATCTAAATATTTAATTACTTTCGTGATCTTATGAAACTAGATAATTCCTAAAATTGATTAGTCAAACCTAGAGAATTTATCTAAGTAAATATTAATATGAAGCTAAAAATACTGATTATTACCGTTTTACTTCTAAACAGTTTATTTTGTTTTGGTCAACAAATACCTGTAAAATTAATAGACAGTATTGCTATTCCAAAAAACAAGTACAAAAAATTTATTGGTATAGATGCTTACGAAAATTTGTTTTTTACCCATTACGAGGTAATCTCTAAAATTAATAAAGGAAAAGAATGGGTTTATACTAATTACGAATTAGGAGTACCCTCTAGCATATCTATATTAAACCCATTACAAATTCTAGTCTTTTATAAAGACACTAATACTGTTATTTTTCTAGACCGTTTTCTTAACGAAACCCGCCGTATCGATTTAAACAATCTTTCTCCTATTAAATTGGCTTGGTGGGTAGATAATACTAAAAGCCAACAAATATGGTTATACGATAGTCAAACTAATCAATTAAACTATTTTGATTACCAAACCAATACTAATCTTTCCGAAACTATTCCCTTCTTAGAAAAACCCGTACAATTGGCTTCTAACTTTAATACCGCATATGTGCTGTTTAAAAATAAAATTAACCAATACAATATTTACGGTACCCTATCCCACTCTATTAATATAGAATCGCACAACACCTTAAAAGCCAACCAATCTAAAATAATTATAGAAAAAAACCATCAATTTCAAGTTTTTGATAAAAACCTAAATGCAATAGGGTCTTTTAAAATT
>CALGNG010000171.1 GCA_937958735.1 uncultured Aquimarina sp.
TTTAAAAGACCAATAGCCTCTGTTTTCTTACCTAACTTAAAACCTAAAAAGTGTGCATAATCCAAATACAAATCCAAACTTTCTGTACTAGCATCGTACTTTTCTAAAACCCTCTTGTACTCATTTTCTATAGCCGTATACTCCTTAAAAGAAGCTTGCTCTTTTTTAATATTTAGCAACTGCCTATGGGCTGTAATAAGGTAAGACGTTATGGATGCATTCTCCAATACAAACTCGTAAATTTCTGTTGCCGTTTCGTAATCCTTAGCCCCTTTAGAAATAGTTCCCAAATCTAGCAATTGTGGTATCCCTTCTTCTGTTAACTTATAAATAGCCCGCTCTTGTATAAAAGCCTTTCTATATTGTTTTTGCTGTACAAAAAGCCAACTTAGCATTTCGTTATACAAAATATCTGGCGTAATCTGGTTTTTCTTTAATAAGGTTTTTCGCAGTATTATATTAGCTGGTGTTTCTGGATCCTCCTCTATAAACTCGTCTATAAAACGCTTTACGTAGTTTATATAAGTTGGACGCTCTAACATGTAATCCAAGTAATTACTAAACATGTAATCCAACTCTCCTAATTCTCCATACAACCTAGCCAACTCCAAGCTGTAATTAATATTAGGATTCTCCATAGCCTTTTTAAAACTTTGTATTGCATAAGGCAATAAAGAATATCCTTTAAATTTTTGCCCAATACTTCCTGCGTAATTAGGCTGCTCCTGCAATCCAGCGATTACCTTATCAAAAGTCTCCTTAGCCAATACCTCCTGTTTACTTTCCTTATAAGTAAGCCCCAATTCCAACAAAAATGGCAACTGCCTAGGGTACTTGGCGTAGGCCTGTTTTAACAAAGTAATCCCTTCGTTAAACTGGGCTGTCTGCCGATAACTTTTTACTAAGCCCATAATAGCACGAGTATTACGCGGATTTTTTTGCAACAAAGCCTCGTAACTTTGCACTGCATTGGCAAACTTACCTTGATTAAAATAACTATTGGCTACCTCTAAACTTTGTGCATACAACTGTGGCACTAAAAAAAAGAAACTGATATAAACAAAAATGCGCATTAAGCTAAGATAGCAAAATGCGCATAATTTATTCTATAAATGAAGGAATTAGCTAATCTTATCAAATCCACAATAAGGGATTAGCACCTCTGGAATATCGATTCCCTCTGCAGTTTGGTAATTTTCTAAAATCCCTGCCAATACTCGCGGCAAAGCTAAAGAGCTCCCATTTAGCGTATGAGCTAGTTTATTTTTACCATCGCTATCTTTAAAACGTAGTTTTAAACGATTAGCTTGGAAGGTTTCGAAATTAGAAACAGAACTAATCTCCAACCAACGATCCTGTGCCGTAGAAAACAACTCAAAATCGAAAGTTAATGCCGACGTAAATCCCAAATCTCCACCACATAAACGCAACACGCGATAAGGTAATTTTAGTTCTCTTAAAATATCTTTAACATGCTCTACCATCCCATCCAATACTGCGTAAGAATTATCTGGATGCTCTACCCGTACAATTTCCACTTTATCAAACTGGTGCAAACGGTTTAAACCACGTACATGCGCCCCGTAAGATCCTGCCTCTCTTCTAAAACAAGGCGTATATCCTGTATATTTTATTGGCAAGTCGCTCTCTTGCAATAATTCTCCTCTAAAAATATTAGTTATCGGAATCTCTCCTGTAGGAATTAAATACAAATCGTCTCCTCCTACATGGTACATCTGCCCTTCTTTATCTGGCAACTGTCCCGTACCAAAACCACTCTCTGTATTTACCAAATGTGGCACCTGCACCTCTTTATATCCTGCTTGGGTATTTTTATCTAAAAAGTAATTAATCAAAGCCCGTTGTAAACGTGCTCCCTTACCTTTATATACAGGAAAACCAGCCCCTGTAATTTTAACTCCTAATTCAAAATCTATAAGATCGTATTTCTTTGCTAATTCCCAATGGGGCAATGCCCCTTCTGGCAATTTAGGAATCTCCCCTTCTACAAAAATCTCCTCGTTATCCTCGTCACTATTACCAGCAGGTACACTAGGATGCGGAATGTTAGGAAGCGTGTACAGCAACTTAGACAATTCCTCCTGCACCTCTGCTAAAGTTTCTCCCAATTGCTTAGTTTCTTCTTTCAAAGCACCCGTTTGCGCCTTCAAATCGTTAGCTTTAGCTCCTTCTCCGCTCTTAAATAGCATCCCAATCTCTTTAGACAACTTATTAGACTCTGCCAATTTATCGTCCATACTAGCTTGCGTATTTCTACGCTTTTCATCCAACGCCAACACCTCATCTAACAAAGGTTTTGCCTCTATATTTCGTTTCTGAAGCTGAGTTACATATGCTTCGAAATTCTCTTTAATAAGTCCTACTTGTAACATAATGGTACTGTATTAGTATAATTTTTGGGCGTTCCCTACGGGCGGGCTATTCGCTATATCTTTTTTTGTAGGCTTCGTCACCTTAACCACAAAAAAGGATGCCACTACTATCCCTAACGCATCTGTCAACAAATTTAAACAAACCGAATTGAAAACAAAGTTTGTATCTAAGTATATTATTCAAATTAGCCACTAATCTAACATTACAAAACACCTAAAAACAAAATACTTTGACGCAAGCTAAAAAGCTACTTATCTAACACCTAATCTTTATTTCTTAAATATTAAAAAATTAGACCTTATAATTACAAATACCTAAGACCTATAAACCCTAAAAAATTAAAAAATCTTCTTTTAACACCAATACACGAAAACGAAATAGAATAATTATAGCCGTTAAAAATTAAAAAAACTACAATACACCAGTAAAAACAACACATATCTAATTATTAACACCAAAAAAATAACAATAACATAATAAAATACCTCCATATTAAATAAAAAATATTATTTTTGCAGTATAACCAATTGTTTGTGTTGTTTCCTCTAAAGAATTTGCTAAAGCAAAAACACTACTTATTATATTCAAAATAAGTTATAGACTGTTATTAAAAAAACAGCCCTCCCTAAACACACAATCAGTACCTTAAATCCCCTCTATGAAATTACTGAAATTAAGTAGCCTACTATTTTTTGTTTGTGCTGTTGGCTTTTCACAAATCAACAGGAGTATAGCCGAAACCAATTTTTACAACAGTCCTGCTTCTCACGATTTAAGACAAGTAAATATCGAAGACTTTGGCGCTACAAGAAACGACAACAACAACGACACCCAAGCATTAAACAGCGCTATTAACTCTCTCGTAGCATCTGGAGGAGGAACTGTTTTTATACCACCAGGTACTTTTCTTTTAAATGGAGTGCGATTAAGATCTAATGTTAAAGTTTTAGTTTCGGCCAATGCCATTCTTAAACCTTTTGTTATTCCTAGCCAAAATGTAGACACTACTATATATGTTATGTTTAGAGCTGGAGATAATGGTTTTGTAAACAACTTTGCATTAGAAAGCGATAACAGTAACCGCAGATTTACTGTAGACTTTAGAGACTCTCCATACATAAGATCTAGAGCAATATCGTTAACCAACATCCAAAATTTCTTAATTAGTGGTATTCGTCATTTCGATAACAAATCGGTTTTCCCAACCTTAAATCTATCCATCTCTGGACCATTAGAAAATTTAAGATCTCCAAGATCTGGGGTAATAAAAAACATGACCACGACCAATACCGTTTCTGGATACGGTCTAATACAAATGCAAGCTGCTACCAATATACTTTTTAGAAACCTAACTTGTACAGGAGGTATTACACTACGCTTAGAGTCCGATTTTAGAAGAAACGCCTTTAGACCAGAAGCTCAGCAACAAAAAATAAATCAAATTATAGGAAGAAATATAAGATGTACTAATGGTCAAGCAGCCGTACAAATATCTCCACACACTATTACACAAGGAATTGTTGATGTACGTAATATTACAGCCGTAAGTTGTGAATATGCACTTAAGATAGAAGGTGGTTTTACCACCGACGAAGAAGATGCAGAAGGATTGTCTCCAG
>CALGNG010000172.1 GCA_937958735.1 uncultured Aquimarina sp.
GTTGTACCAAGTGCAGCAGCTAAGGCTGGAGTTTTAGCTATGACAAGAAGTTTGGCTGTAGAATGGGCAAAATACGGTATGCGCTTTAATGCGATTGCTCCAGGTCCATTTCCTACCAAAGGAGCTTGGGACAGATTATTACCCGAATCTATTAGAGGTAAATTTGATATGGCAAAAAAAGTGCCTTTAGGCCGCGTTGGAGAACATCAAGAACTTGCCAATTTAGCCGCTTATATGGTTTCCGATTTTTCTGCTTACATGAATGGCGAAGTTATTACTATCGATGGAGGCGAGTGGTTAAAAGGTGCTGGACAGATGAATCTTTTAGAACAAATCCCTGAAGAATTATGGGATCAGTTAGAAGCACAAATAAGAGCTAAAAAAAGAAATTAATTATTTTTTTTGAACGAATTTTCTCTAAAATTAAACTGCACTATTTTAATTTCACAGACTTAGGGTTACAAAATAACGCCAAGCTCTACTTTTGCACTAAAAAACAACTCATTAGCTAAATTACAAGCTCTTTAAACTTTATTTTTTTTGATGTATTTTGCAAAAAAACACTCACTTAAAATGAAATATTACAGCTTATTATTTAGTGTGCTTAGTTACTTCTGTACATTAAATGCGCAAACTTTAGACCAAGATTACTTCAACAATTTAAAATCTCAAAAAGTAGCCTCTAGTTCCAATTTCGAATGGAGGCAATTTGGCCCTGGAAATTCTGGATACTGCGAAGAGTTTTGGATTCACCCAACAGATCCAAACTGTTTTTATATGTCTCCCGATTTATCCAATTCGTACGGAACTTTTGATAATGGAGATAGCTGGCAAACTATTAAGGAAATAGATGGGGATGGAAGAGGAATGCGAAGAGTACAAAGTGTTAACTTTTCCCATCAAAACCCTGATTTTGGATTTGCTATTAACGTAAGAGGCTTCTTATTCCAAACTACTAATAAAGGTAGGAGTTGGACTAAAGTATTAGAACTAAACCAAGGTCGCCATTCCGAAATGACCGTAGATCCTAATAACGATAATAACTGGTATATTGGTGCAGGAGATTTTTGGAATGTTAAAGGATACCACAGAAGCAAAGCTACCCCACAAGGAAATATAGGTTCGTTTATTGCTTACGGTCATATTTATCGCACAGACGATAAAGGTAATAATTGGACACCTGTAATTGTGGACTCTAAACACATAAACGATTTATCTGTAGGAATCATTATTGTAGACCCTTCAAATTCTAACAACATTATAGCCGGAACCAATTTTGGTCTTTATAAAAGTACCGATAAAGGACTAAGCTGGTCTGCAGATTCAGGAACTGGTTTACCTCATAACTTACCTAGAGATATGGACATTTACGTAGATAGGTCTAACCCTAGAGACATCAAAAGAACCTTATTTTTAGTAGAGCAAACACACTACGAACCTAATGGAAACACGGTAACAAGTTCTGGTGGTGTCTATGCCAGTACCGATTTTGGAGCCACTTGGAATAACATTACTGGAAACTTAGGAATGCTAATTTCTTCTGGAGCTAACAATGCCAATAATACTGGCATAGATAGTAATGTGGTTGTCGAGAAATACTATGAAACTATTGGGTTTTGGTTAGGTATTAATAAAACTGAAGCTAAAAGTACTTACGATAGATTACCGACTAATAACGTACTTCCTGTTTTTAATAGAATGGTAGTTAACCCAACAAATCCAGATGAAATTTACATTAGTTATAATGTAAAGCACGATTTTACTTTTGGAACTGGAGACGTATGGAAAACTGAAAACGGAGGTGCAAACTGGTTTCCTTGTGTGCGAACTGGAAATTATTGGAGACGTGAAAAAGATAAAAACTATTGGGATGCCAGAAATAGTCCAAGTACTATAAACACAAAATTTGCACATCTTGAAGAAGAGTTACAGACAGGAGAAGAATTTTCTGGTTGTCGCTTTCTTGAAATAAATCAACTCGGAGAGGTTTTTATTAGTATAGACCAGCAAACTTTAAAAACTACCAACAATGGTAGTACATGGGAACAAATAGACAATATAGAAACTAGCCCTGGAAGTAAAGAATGGATTGGTCGTGGAGATAGTAACATGCCTGGCCGTTTTATTCTATTAGAAACAGGTATCCCTGGAAGAAAATTGGCTTGTACTGGAGAGCATGGATTATGGCAAACCGTACCTCTAGACGATAGCCTAACTGGAAAAGATGACCTAAGCGTAGCTGTTAAACAAATTGAAGGGCAAGTTCACGAACGTGGTGCTACTTCTATTTCTTCTGTAGCTGTAGACCCAAATGATCCAAATACTATATACACACTTCAATTTAGACAAAACCACAGAGGTTATTTAAGAAAGACTACAGACGGTGGTAAAAACTGGGATAATGTTTCTTTTCCGTTCGAGGGCGATTATAGTGGAACCAATATTTCCTTACAACATATTTTTCAATACGATTTGCTAATCCAACCTGACATGCCAGAACGTATGTTTTTTACGGTAATGGAAAACCCTGTAGCAGAAGTAAATGCCGATTTTAGAATTGTAACCCGGGATGCAGATTTTGGAATTAGACGTAGTTTTGATAGTGGGCTAACTTGGGTATCTTCCAATAATGGTCTACCAAATAAGCCAAGTGTTAGACGTATTGCTATGAATCCTTCTAAACCATCGCAAATGTATGCAGCCCTTAATATTAGCAGAAATGGTGATACAGATGGTGGTTTATATTTCTCTAACAACAGTGCGCAACTTTGGAGTAAAGTAACTATTCCTGCCTCTATAAAATCGGTAAATAATGTATTTATAGACACTCATACAAACACGAATAATCTTAATGATATTTTTATTTCTTGTGGGACATTTAATGGAAACAATGCTAATAGTGGTGGCGTTTGGAAAAGTAGTGATGATGGAGCTACTTGGAACAAAATTTTTGATATGCCTTATGTATGGCAAACAGAAACTTCGCCAATAGACCCTAACATTATTACCGTTAGTGTGCCATTACAAAACGATAAACGTAACAATGTGGTTACCCTGTTTAATCCTGGAGCTTATTTATCTTTTGACGGTGGAAGCACATGGGAAAAAATAAGTAATAATTTAGGGCAACCCGATTTAATTGTAGACCTAAAACCTGATAATGTAGACCGTAATGTTTTTTGGCTAGCACTTAAAGGTAGTGCTTGGGCTAAAGGAATTTACCGTGACGAAACAGATGCTTTAAGTACTAACGATTTTATAAAAAATTCAACTATTAAATCTATTAAATTATATCCCAACCCAATTACTAATGGTTCTTTTACTATAGAAAGTCAGAACCGTATTCCCAAAGACTCAAGTGTCGAAATATTCGATATAAATGGAGCTTTAATTAGTACAGAAAAAACCGTTAGCATCTCTGATACCAAAATTAAAGTTGCTAACTTGAACTTAGCCGCTGGTATCTACTTTGTAAGAATAACTACAAATAAAACAGAATATATTAAACGATTTACCATAAAGTAATCGTCTATCTTACATTTTTAAAAAGCGCTGACATTAAAAAATGTCAGCGCTTTTTGTTTTAATTAAAGTTGAAGAAATACTTAATAAGATTAAACACTATAATAAAGCTTACCTTTGTAGACAGTATTTAAAAAATTGTTTTGCGAAAAGTTTTTATTCTAGAAAGAAACACAAGATTCTTTCTAGAAACTAATAATTAAAGTAATCCCTTTTTTAAAGCACAAACCTCTTCGATATTCTCGTGCTCGGAGTACTTATAATTAACACGAGAAAAAATGAATACAATGAAATTTAACACCATGTCACTTAGTGCTCCAATTTTAAAAGCACTAGAAGATAAAAAATACGAAACCGCTACCCCTATACAGAGTAAAGCCATCCCAGCTGCCTTAGAAAACAAAGATATTCTTGGAATTGCACAAACTGGAACAGGAAAAACAGCTGCTTTTGCCCTTCCAATTATAGAGCAATTATATCAACAAGAAAAATTAGGGAGCCACAAAAAACAAATTAAAGCTTTAATCCTTACCCCTACTCGCGAATTAGCTATACAAATAGAGGAAAATTTCAAAGATTTTAGCAAACATACTTCGCTTAAAAACACCGTTATTTTTGGTGGTGTAAACCAAAACTCCCAAGTTAGAATACTAAACCGTGGTGTAGATATCCTTATTGCTACACCTGGTAGATTAGTAGATTTAATGAATCAAGGCTTTATTAGTCTTAAACATATCGAGTTTTTTGTTTTAGATGAAGCAGATCGTATGTTGGATATGGGATTTGTCCACGAAGTAAAAAAACTGGTAAAAATTATTCCTCAAAAAAGACAATCTCTATTTTTCTCGGCTACTATGCCCAAAAATATTGTTGAGCTTTCTAGCACTATTTTAAAAAGTCCAATTAAAATAGAAGTTAGTCCCGTTTCATCAACCGCAGAAACTATACAGCAGTATGTCTATATGACTAACAAATCTAGTAAAAAAGATTTGTTATTTCATATCCTAAAAGACGCCGCAATAGACCAAGCACTCTTATTCTCTAAAACAAAACACGGAGCAGACAGAATTGTAAAAAATCTTAAAAGCGCCAATATCACCGCAGCTGCAATACATGGGGATAAAGCTCAAAATCAGCGTCAAAAAGCACTTAAAAACTTCAAAGAAGGAAGTATTCGTGTTTTAGTCGCTACCGATATTGCTGCCAGAGGTATTGATATTGATATGCTGAAATATGTAATCAATTACGATATTCCAAACATATCGGAAACCTACGTACACCGTATTGGACGTTCTGGTAGAGCTGGTAAAGATGGTATTGCCATTTCTATGTGCGAACCAGAAGAAAATGCTTTCCTTAAAGACATTGAAAAATTAATTAAGAAAAAAATACCTGTAATTACAGATTCCCCTTTTCCACAAACAGACAAACCCATGACTGCTGCCGAAAAAAAGGCATTTGAAAAAGAAAAACAACGTAAAAAACAAGAGTTTTTTGCCGCTAGAAAAGCAAATAAAAATGGAAATAACAGGCGTCGATAAATAAACGCGCTACTTGTTGCTGTATTTTATTATACAATTATCTGTTTTTTTCCTATTGTACTAGAGTGATTTTAAACTCATCCACCCCACGGTTGATATGTTTTTAGAATCACTCTAGTTTTTTTACAAACATAACATCTGTACACAGAAACCTTAAAAAATTCACATTCCAAATAATCCCACTTTATTATTATTATTATTATTATTATTAGAATAAAATTCTATTCTCAACATAGATACCTGCACAATTCCATTAAAAATTAACAAACTTTAATCTAATAGAGAATTATCCATCTATATCCTGTTTACCCTATCTTTTTACAAGCATTTCTAAATATAAATAGCCTAGCTTAATTCCTCTTAAAACACCTAAAT
>CALGNG010000173.1 GCA_937958735.1 uncultured Aquimarina sp.
TATGTATCCCTTAAATACACCATCAGTAGCTTTGATAAGGGAGGCACAATTAAAAGCTTCACAAACTATCCCTAATGTAGGAATGGCAGTTATTTTAGATACAGGGTCTCCATCGGGAATCCATCCAATGGAAAAGAAAGAAGTTGGAAATCGTCTTGCCTATTGGGCTTTAGCTAAAGATTACCATATCGATGGTCTTTCTTACAAAAGCCCCGAAGTTGAAAAAATTAATTACTTAGAAAGCGGTAACGTAGAAATTATTTTTGAAAATACAGCTAATGGTATTTCTAGCTTTGGAAAAGAAGTTACTAATTTTGAACTAGCAGGAGTTAACAAAATATTTTATCCCGCCAAAGCCACAATAACACTGGGAAACAAAAATACCGTAACCATAACTTCTAAAAAGGTTAAAAAACCTATTGCAGTACGTTACGCTTTTAAAAATTATGCTAAAGCAAGTATTTTTAGTTCCAGTGGACTGCCCATATCTTCTTTTAGGTCCGACAATTGGTCTGTAGAATAAAAGACTTACTTATAAGCTAACCTACTATACTTTAAATTTATAATTATTCATTACTAATTGTTAATAGTTAATTCTAAATAGTTAGTATTTTTGAATAAAATTACACGAAAATTTGACTATGGCATCAGCACCTTTGTACCCACAACAATCCATATCTATATACAACTCATTATCTAGTAACAAAGAACTTTTTACACCTATAGTAGAGGGTAGTATTGGCTTATATGTTTGCGGCCCTACCGTATACAGTAACGTACACTTAGGCAATTGCCGTACCTTTATTTCTTTTGATCTTATTTTTAGATATTTAAAGCACCTTGGCTTTAAAGTGCGCTATGTAAGAAATATTACCGATGCTGGCCATTTAGAAAATGATGCGGACGAAGGGGAAGATAAAATTACAAAAAAAGCACGTTTGGAACAGATAGAACCTATGGAGGTAGTGCAACGCTACACCGTAGACTTCCATAATACCTTAAAACAATTTAATAACCTCCCTCCTAGTATAGAACCTACAGCCACAGGGCATATTGTAGAACAAATAGAAATTATTAAAACAATAATAGATAATGGTTTTGCTTACGAGGTAAATGGATCTGTCTATTTTGATGTAGTAAAATTTAACGAGACCAATGATTATGGTAAGTTAAGTGGTCGCAATTTAGAGGATATGATTAATAATTCTAGAGCTCTAGCTGGCCAATCCGAAAAACGAAACCCGCAAGATTTTGCCCTTTGGAAAAAAGCAGAACCCGTACATATTATGAGGTGGCCTAGTCCTTGGAGCGACGGTTTTCCTGGTTGGCACTTAGAATGTACGGTAATGAGTACTAAATACCTAGGCGAAGAGTTTGATATCCACGGTGGCGGAATGGATTTAAAGTTCCCACATCACGAGTGTGAAATTGCACAAGGAGAAGCCGCTTGTGGTAAAACGCCTGTGCGCTATTGGATGCATGCAAATATGCTTACACTTAATGGACAAAAAATGTCTAAGAGTACTGGTAATACCATTTTACCTCACGAAATATTTTCTGGAGAAAACACCATTTTAGAAAAAGCATTTAAACCTGTAGTCGTTCGCTTTTTTATGCTTCAAGCACATTACAGAAGTATAATGGATTTTTCTAACGATGCCTTAGAGGCTTCCGAAAAAGGCTTTACAAAATTAATGGAAGCTATAAAAAGTATTAAGAATCTATCTCCTCAAAAAACAACTACTGGTTTAGATATTCTAAAATGGAAGCAAACTTGTTACGATGCTATGAATGACGATTTTAATAGCCCCATATTAATTTCTCATTTATTTGAAGCTTCCAAGTTTATCAATCAAATTAAAGAAGGTAGTGCCACTATTAATGCTAACGATTTAGAAATACTAGAAACTACTATAAAGGCTTTTGCTTTTGATGTATTAGGGTTAGCAGAAACAGCTTCGGATAACAACAACGAGTTATCTAACACTTTAGATGGTGTTGTAGAGCTACTAATAGAGTTGCGAAAAGAAGCTAGAGCTAATAAAGATTTTGCTTTAAGTGATAAAATAAGAAACGAATTGGCAGAAAAAGGAGTGCTATTAAAAGATGGAAAAGACGGAACCACCTATAGCTACTAAACATTATGTATTAGATTTAAGTTTCTATTTTGAAACTTTGGTTATTTGAAAATAAACCATTTCAAATTTTATGAACAGAAACTTAAAAAAAATAGGAATTACTCCTTTCTTAGGAATTATATGGATTTATAAAAAATTTATTACTCCATTTACTCCTAAAACCTGCAGGTACGAGCCTAGTTGCTCTACTTATACTAAAGATGCTTTGATAAAACATGGCATTATTAAAGGCAGTTGGCTAGGAGTTAAACGTATTTTAAGTTGCAATCCCTGGGGAGGAAGTGGTTATGACCCTGTACCTTGACAGATTAAAATCCACTATTCAAATTATATAAAAAAGTCAATGACTTTCGGATAAGGCACAAGGCGTTACACTTTTTAGTTTTTAAATTTCAGAGTTAAAATAATAAAATTTGTGACGCCGACCTCACAAATACAAAACAACCTTTGCTCAAAACACTGAATAGCATTGCGTTTATATCTTGCTGTATGTCCGTTTTATTATTTCTTAGATTCAAGTAATAAACGCAACAGGTTTTAAATTTTAGTATAAAAAACCCCATGATCTTTTAAGTTTTCCCTAGGGAAAACTTAAAAGATCATGGGGAGCTAAAAAGGTTATATTTTTAGGTCGTCAAAAACTTAAAA
>CALGNG010000174.1 GCA_937958735.1 uncultured Aquimarina sp.
TATCTGTAATAGAAATATCGTTTAATGTATTGGTACTCTTATTAGATAACGAAAAAAAGTTACCAACTAGTCTTAAGATCTCATCGTCTTTTAAACGGGTAATTTCGAAGAAATCTTTACTTTCTACAAAAGACATACACAATTTTACATCGTTAAAATATTTATCTAGGTTTTCTAATATTTTCCTATACCCAGAAGGATTGTTGGCTATACTCGAATTTTTCTTAGTATTCTTGGTTATTATTATAAAGCACTCGTGCGACATGGTTGGTTTTTCGAAATAATGGGTGTTATCGCTTTTAGATAATATATCCCCTTTATCGGATAACTTATCGTCTATGGTGTCTACAAAAAAATAGTCTTGCTTTTGGAAAATAGTATCTTCGGGCAGTAATCGTAAAATTTTATCGAATACGGTATTGATCTCGTCTATATCTGTTTTACTTAAAGAATATATTTGGGGCAACTTAATTTGGTAAACCATACTTATGTCCCCTGTTTTACTTACTATTAAATCGTTTTCCACACAGTATAGAGGAAAGATTTTATCGAAACTAGTATCCATGGTCGTCCTTGTTTTATTTTAATAATTTTAAAATCTCCTCGCTGGATAAGCCGCCTCCAGAGTATGCGTTATTGGCTCTTCTTTGTTGGCTAGTAAATTTTGGTGCCGCATTTAAACTTTCTGTTCCTACAGAGGTATCTTCTTTTACACTTAACCACAAATGGTATTTGCTGGGAATAAATGCTTTTCTTTTTACAAATAATTCTTCCCCTAATTCTTTTGCTGCAGATAACAGTGCTATAACCTTTGCTTCGTCTAAGCTAGCATTATTGTCGTTACCCCCTAAAGGACTGGATTGTGTCCCCTTATTATAGGCGTAACGGTATACATCTTTAGCTACTTTTCCTGGGATTTTAAATATAGATTTATTGTCTACGTGGATGCCCTCTCTGGCATCAAAATCGTAGGCTTGCACTCCTATTCTATACAGCGTATTTCGTCTTCTATAACCCGCTACATCTATATTAATTCTGCTACTTGCTCCTTCGCTGGAAAAATTAACTAAACCATAGATTACAGCCCCTTTAGGTACGGTAATCCCTGTAGCTTTAAAGTACATTGGCTTTTTTAGTCTAATACCTATGGTAGAACCGTCCGATACGACTCCTGCATCTATAGTTTCTGCTGGGATTAGATTGGTTGTAGAGTTAGATTTCTTAGTAGAGGTCGCTCCAAAAAAATAATTACCCTCTTGTGGGATGGGCACCTCTATTTTTTCTACTTCCCTTTTTTTTGTGGAAGTGGCTTTATCGTTATATGCTACCTCTTTTTCTTGGTACTCGTCTACCTTTTCTAAGCTTTTTTGTAACTCCAAAATCTGTTGTAAATCGTCGTAAGCCTCTTCTTCTTTTTCTTCTTCTAAACTTACAGGCGCTTCGGCAGGCTGGTATCCTACAGCCTCCTTATCGTACATCTCTTTTTTTGTTAAACTATTTTGTAAATCGGGTTGTGGCGGCGATACAAATTCTCCTAAAAAGCCCATCCCTTTAGCTTTTAAATCATCGTCCGACGAAAAAACTTTTTGTTTTACTACATAGCCCGAAGCTAAACTGGACATAAGTCCTACTAATGCTACTATTATTTTCTTTTTCTTATCCATCCTATAGGGTATTATTAATAGTTTGACTTTAACAAGGCTGCCGTCCAATTACTAGTATTGTTTGCTGTTTTTTTAATTCTCCTTTTCTTACTTCCATATTTATTCACATATTTTTTCCAAAAAACAATGGGATCTATAGACTTGTTAAACCTTTTTAATTCGAAGTGTAAATGCGGCCCTGTAGATATCCCGGTAGAACCTACATACCCTATTATTTGACCTTGTTTTACCCTGTCTCCATTCTTAATTACAGAACGATGCAAATGGCCGTACACACTACTATAACTTCCCTTATGGCTAATACGAATATGGTTTCCATAGCCCGAATTTTTTTTTGATTCTTCTATTACACCAGATCCTACTGCATAAACAGGGGTTCCTAAATCGGCCACTAGATCTATACCACAATGAAATTGTTTTTTGTGTTTTATAGGGTGCATCCTTACTCCATAAGTAGATGATACCCGTTTAAAATCTTTGTTAGGTATAGGAAAAAAAATGGGTAATTCTTGATGCGTAATTGCACTTCCTTTTTTTTGTCCCACAACTGTATTTACAATGCTTAAAAGAAGAAGAAAACACATGGCTGCTTTTATATTTTTACTTTTTTTCATAATCTAAGTGTCATTCTTTTCTTCTTTTGTAATAAAGAAAAAACTTGCTTTTTTGTTTTACCTATATAAGTTTTACAAAAACATTAGCTACTTCTAAATAACCCAATGTTACTTTTTTAACAAAGTCTTTTAATGTTTTTTTTAAACGCCTATTAATTGACTTCTTCTTTTATCTCTGCTTCTTTTTCCTCATCGGTAGTTTCTCCTTCTGC
The DNA here is from genome assembly GCA_937958735.1 of uncultured Aquimarina sp. GTDB lineage: Bacteria > Bacteroidota > Bacteroidia > Flavobacteriales > Flavobacteriaceae > Aquimarina. The sequence goes on from CALGNG010000174.1 coordinate 2,491, forward strand.
TTCTTCGTTATTGGCTTCTGCTTCCTTTTCTTTATACTCAATTTCTGTAAGGATATTATTAATAATAATATCTATTTCATCGGTAACACGCTTAAAGTTCCCATCTAATAATAACTCTAAATCTTCGTCTTCAATTTTTAACGGAATTTCTTTTTTTACTTGGTCAGTCCTCTTATCTACTTTTATGTGCCCTCTAAATACTTTTTGATCTATTTCTTCTCCAAAATTATCCGAAATTACTCCTACAAATTCCCCTTGAGATAATTGGGATATCGTGGATACAGGAATCACATAATCCATACTCTCGTTAATACTATACGAGGTGGTGTTAGTATCTACGGTAAGGTTTTTTAATCTTTGTTTTTTCTTTCCAAAAATTTCTTGAAGCTTTTGAGCTGTACCACTTCTAACAGATCCACTAAAAATATTACCTATAATATTAAAAATAGTTTCGGCTACTTTATCGCCATAATCCCGTTTTAATTGTTCTAAATCTTGTGCTCCTATAGTAGTAGATACTTTATTAGATCTTGCCGTAGCTATTAAGTTATCTAACCCCATAAAATACATAGTAGGTAACTCGTCTATAATTATAGAACAAGGCAATTTATCTTTTCTATTTACTTCTTTTATTAGTTGCGTAGATATAAGACCTAAAGCAGGGGAGTTAGTGGTTTGTGTAGAGGGCGAATTTGCCAAAATCATTATCTGTGGATCTTCTGGGTCGTTTATATTTAAAGAGGCGTTTAGATCTGGATATACATTATTTCCCATTACCCAAAATAGCTCTTTAGTTGCTAATTGGGAAAGTGGTATACGGGCTGTAGCGGTCTGTCCCGATAATTGCTCGTAGGCTTTTTTCTCTAAAGCATCGGCAAAAGGAGTTAAGAAAAAACGTAACTGTGGCATGGTCTCAAATACTTTAAACACTTTTTCGTCCGAGCAAGAGGCCAAAGTTATGGCATGTGGTAAGGTGCAAAATTCTCCATTTTTATATAACTTTAAAAAATAGATGCAACAGGCAAAATAAGAAATAGCAGATTGTGCAAAAAAATCTTTTTTAGTAATCCATTCTTTATTTAAATTATATAAAACGGTCTGAGAAGCTTCTATAGCGTCCGAGTTCTTTTTTAACAAATCTGGATTTATAGGGTTTACAAAGTCCGAATATTCTATTTCGTCTAAAGATATTACCGAAAACCTAGGTTCTTTTTTATAATTCTTCTTATAGTATTCGAAAAAAGCATAGGTCTCTTTTGCTAAAGATGGAAATTTAAAATCGTAAACCATCATAGCAAAACTCTTCATAAGGTGTTGTCTAATATATTCTTCTATTACAGAATATGATTTACCAGAACCAGGAGTACCCAACACCATTGTAGCCCTAAATGGGTTTACTACATTTACATACCCATTTTGGGTTTTTAGATTTACAGAATAAGGATTCTCTTTATATTTTTGTTCTTGTTTAAATACTTGATTCTTTTTATTAAACTCGTCCTTATTGGAATAAAAATTAAAGTGTCTTCTAATGGCCAAAAAACTCCATAATGCTGTAAAAAAAGCACTTAAAGACAGTATGGTGTTTAAAAATAAATTTATTTTAAACATCCCGCTTAAAGTTAGTATTAAAGCACTTAATGAAAAAAGAAAAATATATTTTGGCAGCGTATTATCTCCTTCTGCTTTTTTCTTAACACTTATTCCGAAACTACTTACAATTACAACTAACAAGCCCCCTAATCTAATTAACAAAGATTGCCCTAGTACTGGAAAGGCTTCGTATAATTTTATAATAATCTTACTGGAGTAATTGTGGTAGATCCCATAGTTATAAAAAACCTCGAAAAAACTCTTGTAGATATCCAATAATAATAGTACAAAAGCTCCTATTAAGGGTATCTTAATTATCGTGTCTATTTTAAATTTATCTTCACTCATCTTACCTAGTTTTTTATAAAAACATTTAAAAATAAAATTACCCTATAGTAAAAATGGTTTTTTATAAAAAACACAAAAATCAACAGCTAATCGCTACTACTAAGAATCCTAAAGTCATTATTATAGCATTCTATTAAGGAGAGTTTTCCAACAACTAATTTCTAATTTCTTATTCATATTTGTTTTTATCTATTGTGCTAGTCTTGTTATAACACGTCACTTTCTAAGCTAATAGATTTAAGAATCGCACTCGTTTTTAAATAAACACGACAAGTAAAACCACATAAATACTGTTAACCACTTCTAATTGGGCATATTAAAGTTGAATTATCTAGTATTTTTTATACTAAAAAAATAGCCAATCATAGGGTTATCCTATTTTCACTTGTTTTTTTAATAACCAAATAATTAAACATGAAAAATACCATACTTTTTACTCTAACATTACTTTTATCTCTAGCTAGTAACTCCCAAGACCTAAGCGATCTCGCCTTTTGGAAAGTAAAAACAAAAAGCAAAGGTGTTTTTGTTGGCATATCCGAAAACATAAATGACACCGCCACTATTATAGAAGATTTAGAATATAGAATGCAAGGGACTAAATACGAGATTGTAACCGGCGATATTATTGAGGTCACCATACATCCCAATCAAAAAAAACAAGTATTTAATGCCTTTGAAAGCGACCACCCCAATTTTAAATATAAATACATTAGCGAAATTGAATTAATATCTCTCCAATACGTAAAAGGTTATGATTTTGATATGGCCATTAAATTTTACAAAAGTGTTAGCCGCGAAAAACATATACCAAAAATAGATAGACATCTTAACAACTTATATCGCAGGTATTCCAAACTATTACATTCTAAAAACGAAAGTATTCGCATCATAAGACATTCCGACCAATATACTTCAGAAATAAGCGCTAATTAAATATTTGTCAAACAATGCATATAGACACAATATAACTATCTCCTTTTTATCTATTGTACTAGTCAGGTACTCACACACATTAGCATAAAAAAACTTTAATCTAAATGCACTATACCTCTTAAATAATTTTTATAATTACTCCAATATCATGTCCAAAAACACAACACGCATTCCCTCTTCTAAGGATCTTAGCAAAATAAAACCTAAAGACGATTCTATTGCCTCTACAGATAATTCTACTACACAAAACACCTCCATAACAAAAAATAACGACAAGGCTACCACTACTCCTGCTACATCGCCTAAGCATACGGACAAAGAAGAAACCACTAACAACAAAAAAGAAAACTCTACAGATAATTCTACGGCACAAAACACCTCCACAACAAAAAATAACGACAAGGCTACCACTACTCCTGCTACATCGCCTAAGGATACGGACAAAGAAGAAACCACTAACAACAAAAAAGAAAACTCTACAGATAATTCTACGGCACATATCCCTACCCCAACAGAAACCAACGATAATAAGGAAGAGAAAAGTGCTAGCACATTAGAAGCACTTAAAATGGGTGTGGAACCCGCTTTAGATCTACTAACCAAACCAAATCCAAAAATTAATGGCTCTGCCGCTTTTTTGTTAGTAGGTATGATAGCTACACTTTTTCCTCTATCGGGTGTTGCCATTATAGCTATTGCTGTAACTGCTGGAATCACGGCCTCTATTATATCTAAAAATAAAAATACTATTAATCAAGAAAGGGAAAACAGAAGCCTAGAATCTCAAGAAATTAAAAATACAACTAAACCAGATTTAGAAAAAATAACTCGTCCTAAAATTGAACATACCGAGGAGAAAACAATAAAGCCAAAAAAAGAAGAAATTAAGAATACAACTAATCCAGGTTTAGAAAAAATAACTCCTCCTAAAATTGAACATACCGAGGAGAAAATAATACAGCTCAAAAAAGAAATTAAAAAAACAACTAAACCAGATCTTAAAAAAATAAATCCCTCTAAAATTGAACATACCGAGGAGAAAACAATAAAGCCAAAAAAAGAAAAATCAAAAGACAATAAAATTAAAATTACGTCTACTATAAACAAAATTAGAAAAAAGAAAAAGGTAGATTTTCAAAAAATGACTATTGCTACAATTAAATCTAACGGAATAGAAAAATCAAACAGCAATAAAAAGAAATCACAAAAAATTCACAGATTCCCCATAAAACGATAACAATCAATTTCCATTTTAAACATCAACCCTATTAACTAACATCTTATTATAGGAAACGAAACTTGCCTGCCATTAGGCAAGCAAGTTTCGTTGGACAAAAATTAATTATTAGTAAATACAGATATTTAAAATCTTAATTATTCGAATGTTTACACCAAAAGAAACATAGGGTTTTATGCTATAAAAATGTTTTTATAACAACATTACTAATTTCAAAAAAATGCAACATTTAAACAGTAACGAGCTAATTTTAGATAAAAACACCAATTCCTCTATAAAAGAGGTTATATGGCAGGGAAACCCCTCCCAATGGAACAACCTCTATTTTTATATAATATGTATCCCCTTAACATTAGCCTTTGGCCTAGGAATCCTATTGGCCGTATGGAGGTATTTATCCACACAAACCCACTTATACAAAATAGACAACCAACGCATTATAGAAAAAGAAGGTGTCTTTTCTGTGGTAACGCACGAAACCGAACTTTTCCGTATTAGGGATCTAAAAATTGAAGAACCTTTTTTTATCAGAATTTTTGGACTATCAAATATTGTATTAGATACTACAGATAAATCCCACCCAATTTTAACGATTAAAGGCGTTAAAAATGGCGACGATATAAAAGAAAGCTTACGCGAATCTATAGAAAAACAACGCTATATTAAGGGTGTCCGCGAAATAGATTATAATTAAAAAATAGTTTTATTCCCTACTATTTCGACTAAAAAGCCATACCTCAAAATTTAAAATTACACCATTAACTATTCGCAAATGGAAAAAAGAAAAACAGTAATTATTATTAATACTTCTAATAATGATGATGTAAACAAAACCGTAGACAAAACTATAGACGAATATATTTCTTACCTACAAAAACCTTATGGTGGATACTGGAGTAATGAAGAAATCTTGACACTAAAAAACACAAGTATGGAAGAATTTACCGAAGGTATTAATGAAATGGAAGACTGTGAATATTGCAACTTTCTAATTTTTGCCCCCTATAACAAAAAGAAAAATAGTTTTATTCTTAACCCTAACGAGCAAAACAATATCATCTTTTTAGATGTTCTAAAAAAAAGTTTTCAAAAAGGAGTTTTTATTATCGAAAATACTTCCGAAGAGCGACTAGATACTATTACAAAAATAGATAACGAAAAAAACCACACTATTAAAGAATCCATGTATGCCCTAATATTAAACCGTTTTGAATGCAAGTCTTTATACAATGTTAAAAATGAAGAAATCCCTAACCAAGTTATTCAGATAAATAGCTCTGCCAGTTTAGGTAATAAAATTGATTGTATTTTTTCGTATCTATTTTTAAAAGAAGCTATAGCAAGTGTTAAATATAAAATAACCACTACTAATTTTTATGAAAGTTATAGCTTTATTAGAGTGCCTTACATCTTTAACCAGGTAACCAAACATTTTAAAAATAATAGATCTTTTAAAAATAATGTTACCATTAATTGTCCAGAATATATAGACGAAACCAATGGAGTCGTTTTTACAATAATAGCTTAATTGACAAAAAAGACAGTCTCTATAGCAAAATTACAACCACACCAAAAGCAAAGCTTATTTAAAAAAGCCATACAATACCTTGTTAAATACTTTCTTATTCTTAGACTACTAATAAACATTCCTCTAAAGAGATCTAAAAAACGTTAGCCTAAAACAATAAAAGCCTTGAGATTAATATCTCAAGGCTTTTTATATATTAAGTTTATATTACTACAATCGTCGTAGTATTAAACTTTAATCTCTACTTCCACACCGCTAGGTAATTCTAATTTCATTAAAGCATCAATAGTCTTAGATGAAGAGCTATAGATATCTAATAATCTTTTGAATGAACTTAACTGGAACTGCTCACGTGATTTTTTATTTACGTGAGGAGAACGTAATACTGTAAAGATTTTTTTATGTGTTCGCAAAGGAATTGGACCTGTTACTACAGCACCAGTACTTTTTACCGTTTTCACAATCTTTTCAGCAGACTTATCTACCAAGTTGTGATCGTAAGACTTTAATTTTATTCTTATTTTTTGACTCATTTTCTTAACTTTTAAGATTATTCTCCTTTAGCAGCTTTAATTACTTCTTCAGAGATATTCGATGGAGTTTCTGCGTAGTGAGAAAATTCCATTGTCGAAGTTGCTCTACCTGAAGATAATGTTCTTAATGTCGTAACATATCCAAACATTTCTGATAATGGTACAGTTGCTTTTACTGTTTTAGCACCTGCTCTGTCACCCATATCACTAACTTGACCTCTACGTCGGTTTAAATCCCCAACAATATCACCCATATTTTCTTCTGGAGTAATTACTTCCAATTTCATTATTGGCTCCATAATTACGGCTTTAGCAGCTTTCGCTGAATTCTTAAACCCTAATTTGGCTGCTAATTCGAAAGATAATTGATCCGAATCGACATCATGATAAGAACCGTCTTTCAACGTTACTTTCATAGCATCTACTTCGTATCCTGCCAATGGACCATTTACCATTGCCGCTTTAAATCCTTTTTCTATAGATGGAATAAATTCTTTAGGAACATTACCACCTTTAATAACAGATTCAAATTGAAGACCAATAGCTCCTTCATCTGCAGGTTCTATAGTAAACACGATATCTGCGAACTTACCACGACCACCAGATTGCTTCTTGTACACCTCACGGTGTTCTGCAACTTGAGTAATAGCTTCCTTGTATTCTACCTGAGGTTGACCTTGGTTTACCTCAACGCTAAATTCACGTTTTAAACGATCTACAATAACGTCTAAGTGAAGCTCTCCCATACCAGATATAATAGTCTGTCCTGAAGCTTCGTCTGAACGTACTGTAAAAGTAGGATCTTCTTCAGCCAACTTAGCTAAACCAATACCCAACTTATCTACATCCGCTTTAGTCTTAGGTTCGATCGCGATACCAATTACGGGATCTGGAAAGTCCATAGATTCTAAAACAATAGGATGCTTTTCAGCTGAAAGTGTATCTCCTGTTTTAATGGATTTAAATCCAACAGCAGCACCAATATCTCCAGCTTCTATAAAATCAATTGCATTTTGCTTGTTAGCATGCATTTGGTAGATACGTGAAATACGTTCTTTTTTACCAGAACGGTTATTTAAAACATAAGAACCAGCATCTAAACGACCAGAATATGCTCTAAAAAATGCTAAACGTCCTACAAAAGGATCTGTTGCAATCTTAAATGCTAATGCCGCAAATGGCTCTTTAACATCTGGCTTACGAAGCTCTTCTTTTTCTGTATCTGGGTTCATCCCAACAATACCTTCTTTATCCATTGGAGAAGGTAAATAACGACATACAGCGTCTAATAAGAACTGTACACCTTTATTTTTAAATGCAGAACCACAAATCATAGGAATGATAGCCATATCCATTACAGCAGCTCTAAGTGCAGCGTGCACTTCTTCTTCTGTAATAGAATCTTCATCTTCCATAAATTTTTCTAAAAGATTCTCGTCATAACCTGCAACTTCTTCAATTAAAAGTGCACGGTATTTACGAGCTTCTTCCTTCATATCTTCAGGAATCTCGATAACATCAAAAGTTGCCCCTTGAGTATCGTCATGCCATACAATAGCACGGTTTTTAACCAAGTCAATAATACCTTTAAAATCCTCTTCGTCACCAATGTTTAAAACGATTGGCACCGCATTAGATTTTAACATATCTTTTACTTGTTGACAAACTCCTAAAAAGTCAGATCCTTGACGGTCCATTTTATTAACGAAACCAATTCTTGGCACTTTATAGTTGTCAGCAAGTCTCCAGTTAGTTTCAGATTGAGGCTCAACACCATCAACTGCACTAAATAAAAACACTAACCCATCCAATACACGTAATGAACGATTTACTTCAACAGTAAAATCAACGTGACCCGGTGTGTCAATAATATTAAAATGGTATCCTTTTGTATCAGGTGTTGGTTTTCCATTTTCAATTGGAAATTCCCATGTACAAGTTGTAGCAGCAGAAGTAATTGTAATACCTCTCTCCTGCTCTTGCTCCATCCAGTCCATTGTAGC
>CALGNG010000175.1 GCA_937958735.1 uncultured Aquimarina sp.
AGTAGAGGTATTGGTAAAGGAATTGCACAAATTTTTGCTCAACAAGGAGCAAATGTTGCGTTTACGTATAGCTCTTCTTCTGCAGCTGCGGAAGAGTTGGAAAAAGAATTAACAGCTTTAGGAGTGCAAGCAAAAGCATATAAAAGTAATGCTGCAAGTTTTAGTGAGTCACAGGATTTAGTAGGGCAAATTGCTAAAGATTTTGAGGGCGGTATTGATATTTTAATAAATAATGCCGGAATTACAAAAGACAATTTGCTAATGCGTATTAGTGAAGAAGATTTTGATACGGTGATTGAGGTTAATTTAAAATCTGTTTTTAATATGACTAAAGCCGTACAACGTACTATGCTAAAACAGCGTAAAGGTTCTATTATTAATATGAGTTCTGTAGTAGGTGTTAAAGGTAACGCTGGTCAAACAAATTATGCAGCTTCAAAAGCTGGGATTATTGGTTTTTCTAAATCAGTCGCATTGGAATTAGGTTCTCGTAATATTCGTTGTAACGTGGTAGCGCCTGGTTTTATAGAAACAGAAATGACTGCCAAGCTAGACGAGAAGGTAGTTGAAGGCTGGAGAGCAGGAATTCCATTAAAAAGAGGAGGTTCTCCAGAGGATATTGCAAATGCTTGTGTATATTTGGGTAGCGACTTAAGTACTTATGTTACAGGACAGGTACTTAATGTAGATGGAGGAATGTTGACCTAAGAAAAACAATTTGACTACAGAAAATATACTTTGGATTATAGCGATTACTATTATAGCCTTATTAGTGGCTATTTTTCAATATTTTTTTAAAGCGAAAAGAACCTCTAAAAAGACGATTCTTTTCGCTTTTTTGCGTTTTTTGAGCATCTTTATTATTTTATTGTTACTAGTAAATCCAAAAATCACTATAACAAATAGTAAAGAAGAAAAGCCAGAACTAAAACTTTTGGTAGATCAATCACAATCTATATTGCATCTAAAACAGGAAATACAATTAAAGCAAGTGTTATCTACTATACAGGGTAATAAAAAACTCCAAGATAAATTTGATATTTCTGTTTATGGTTTTGGAGAGCAGCTTATGGATAGTGTTTCTGTTGGATTTAAAAGCACCCAAACAAAAATAGAACAATCGTTAGTAAGTCTTCAAAAAATACACAGGAAGCCTAGTGGTCCTATTTTATTACTTACCGATGGAAATCAAACCTACGGGAAAGATTATTCGTACTTTAAAAGTAAATATAAGCAACCAATATATAGTATTCCGTTAGGAGATACCACACGTGTAGCAGATCTTAGTATTACAACTATTAATGCCAATAAATACGTGTATCTAAATAATGAGTTTCCTATGGAAGTTTTGGTAAACTATACAGGACAAGGAGAGCGCACTAGTAATCTAAACATACATAGAGGAAAGCAAAAAGTATATAGCGAAAAAATAAGATTTACCACAGATAAAAGATCCCATTTTGTAACACCAAAAATAAAAGCAACAGTAGCTGGTTTGCAAAATTATAGTGTAAGGATAACACCGTTTAAAGGGGAGGAGAATAACGCTAATAACAATAAAAATATATTAGTAGAAACCATAGACGAAAAAACCTCTGTATTACTAGTTTCCAATATTACGCATCCAGATATAGGTGCTTTAAAAAGAAATGTAGAAAGTAACAAGCGCAGAAGACTAAAAATAGTAAAGCCTATTAATATAACTTCTTTAGATGGGATAGAGTTGGTAATATTATATCAGCCAGACAGTAGTTTTAAGTCAATTTACGATTTATGTGACAAAGCACAAATACCTTTGTTTACCATTACTGGGAAAAAAACAGATTGGAATTTTATTAATAGTCTAAAAAGAAATTACCAAAAGCCATCGAAATCGCAGGTAGAAAATATCCTACCCGTATTAAATACTAATTTTGAAATCTATAATACCGATCAGTTTGGGTTAGAAAAATACCCACCACTAGAAAATACTTTTGGAGAGGTGCAGCTTGTAGGACAATATGAAACCTTATTATTTAAAAAGGTAGCTAATGTTACTACCCAACAACCTTTATTGGTGTTTTGGAACAATTCCCAAAAAAATGAAGCCGTTCTTTTTGGAGAAGGACTTTGGAAATGGCGTTTAGCAAATTATAAAAGAGATGAGAATTTTGATAAGTTCGACGATTTTTTCGGAAAAATAATTCAATACCTATCTAATAAGAAAGTAAGAAAACGTTTAATTGTAAATCACGAAAACGTATATTATACCAATAGCTCTGTTCTAATTTCTGCATCGTATTTTAATCAAAATTACGAGTTTGATACCCATGCTAAATTGCTGTTATCTCTTAAAAATGAAGACACACAACAAACCCAAAAAATAGCTTTAGAACTTAAAGGGTCTTTTTATGAAATTGCTATGGATAAGCTAGAAGCAGGGTCTTATAAATTTGATGTAAGTGTAAAAGGAACCAAATTAAAAACTTACGGAGGGTTCGAAGTTCAAGATTTTGATATAGAAAAGCAATTTCAGAATCCGAATACTATTGCTTTGGGGCAAATAGCTACGGCTAATAACGGGAAATTGGTTTACCCTAATCAGGTAACTAGCTTTGTAGATCAATTAATAAAGTCTCCTAACTATAAATCTACTTTAAAATACACCAAAGAACAAAAATCGTTAATCGATTGGAAATTTATTTTGGGAATATTAATAGCACTTTTGGGCTTGGAATGGTTTTTAAGAAAGTATAGCGGATTAATCTAAACAGAAAGTCTAAGCTAATTAGCGAACAAGAATTTAAACACTAACTTCGATTTTTAATAAAACAGATAATAAAAACAGATCATGGAAAGATTACCTAAAATAGGAATACCAATAATTATAGCTTTAGTATTGGGGGTTATATTTGTAGCAAAATCTACAATAACTATAGATTCTGGTAAAGCAGGAGTATTGTATGAAACGTTTAGCGGCGGGGTTTCTTCAGAAAACCCACCTTTAGATGAAGGGTTTCATTTTATAGCTCCTTGGAATAATGTAATTGTATACGAGGTACGCCAGCAAGAAGTATTCGAGAAAATGCAAGTGCTATCTTCTAACGGATTAGAAATAGAATTGGAAGCTTCGGCATGGTACAAACCTAAATATGAAAATTTAGGAGCTTTACATAAAGAAAAAGGAAAAGATTATTTACAACGTATCATTCAGCCAGCCATTAGATCGGCGGCGCGTAGTGTGGTAGGACGTTATACTCCAGAACAATTATACTCTAGTAAGAGAGATGCAATCCAACAAGAGATTTTTGACGAAACTAAAAAAATAGTATCGAATCAATATGTAGATTTAGAACAAATATTAGTACGAGATGTTACTCTTCCAACAACGATTAAAGACGCTATAGAGCGTAAACTAAAGCAAGAACAAGAATCGCTAGAGTACGAGTTTAGGTTAACTAAAGCAGCTAAGGAAGCGCAACGTCAAAGAATTGATGCAGAAGGTAAAGCAGAAGCAAATAAAATATTAAGTGCTTCGTTAACCGATAAAATTCTTCAAGAAAAAGGAATTGAAGCTACGTTACTATTAGCACAATCTCCAAATGCTAAAGTTGTAGTAATAGGGTCTTCTAAAGATGGGTTACCAATTATTTTAGGGAAATAAGATTAAAGGTTATTTTATAAGTTTAGTTCTACTTAATATTTAATACTAGGGCTACCATAAATTTAATTTATGGTAGCCCTAGTATTTTTGGGATCTAATCGTATTTAATGGGATAGTTATTTTTACAATAAATTAAGATAAATTAGAGTTTTTAGAAAGGTGTATACGGTTGTAAAAGAGTAGTTTATTAGGGTGCTAAAACTAACTATAGTGCTAGTTTGTTAATTTTGTTTATAGATAAAGTATTTTTGATAAAGACTCCTATATTTGTTTAACAAATGCGATTTACGATATATATATTAACGGTTTTTTTCTTTTTTTCTTGCTCTAACATAAGCGAGGAAAAATTATTGATAGCCTCTGCATCCAGCTTACGTTCTGTTTTAGAAGAATTAGTTACAGCATTTTCTGTACAAACAGCCATAAAAACAGAAATAGTAACAGCTTCTTCGGGTAAATTGGCTTCTCAGATAGAAGCAGGGGCACCCTATAATATATTTCTTTCGGCAAACAAAAAATACCCAGAATACGTAAAATCTAAATTGGATTTAAAAAACAGAGTAATAGTCTTTGGGAAAGGAAAATTGGTTTTATTGGTTGCTAAAAATAAATATAAGCAAGTTGTGTTTTCAGAATTACTAGAACAAAATAATATAAAATCAATTGCTATAGCTAACCCTAAATTGGCTCCTTATGGTAAAGCAAGTGAAGAGGCTCTTAAAAATGATGGGAGTTATAATAAGTTAGTGGATAAGTTTATTTATGGCGAAAATATTAGTCAAGTAAATCAATTTTTAAAAAGTAAAGCAGTAGATGCAGGAATAACCTCGTTAAGTACTATAAAAAAAAGCCGTTTTGAAGAAGGTTATATTATAGTACCTTTGCCTAATAGCTTATATAGAACTATAGAAAGTACCGCTTTAATAGTTGCGAAAAACAAATTGAAAGAGCAGCAAGCGGAAAAATTTGTAGCTTTTTTACAAAGTAGACAAGCAAAACGTATCTTAGCATCCTATGGGTACGATGTCT
>CALGNG010000176.1 GCA_937958735.1 uncultured Aquimarina sp.
AGAAGCAAAATCTTTTGATCCTAACGATTATGGATTATACAACATGGCAGGAAATGTATCCGAGTGGATCAACTCTTCTTACGACCCAGCAGCATACGAATACACTTCTTCTATGAATCCAAATTCCAATGACGACGAGAATAAACGTAAAGTTATTCGTGGTGGATCTTGGAAAGATGTTGCCTACTTTTTACAAGTAAGTACTAGAGATTACGAATACGCAGATTCTGCACGTAGTTACATTGGTTTCCGTACCGTACAAGATTACTTGGGTACAGATGTAACTGGAGGATTAAGCAACTAAGATAAAGCCCCAACTTTATATATTTATTTATTAACAACTTATTTAATTAACAACTTAACAAACTTATTTATTATGGCAAAGCAAGGCAAAGGTTTTAAAAGATTCATGGCAATGGCTTATGGATTAGGAGCAGCAGTAGTAATCTTAGGAGCACTATTTAAAATTACTCACATTGAAATTGGCCCTTTAACAGGTAACGTAATGCTAACCCTTGGTCTAGTTACCGAAGCATTAATTTTTGCAATTTCTGCATTTGAACCTATCGAAGACGAATTAGACTGGGCATTAGTATATCCAGAATTAAGTGGAGGTCAAAAATTAGCTAAAGGAGAAGCTCCGAAAGACGAACAAGGAATGTTATCTCAAAAATTAGACAACTTACTAAAGGACGCACGTATCGATGCCAACTTAATGTCTAGCCTAGGAGACAGCATCCGCAACTTCGAAGGTGCCGCTAAAGGAATTAGCCCTGCAGTAGACAGCATCTCTTCTCAGAAAAAATATAGTGAAGAAATGACTCTTGCTGCAAAACAAATGGAATCATTAAACTCTTTATATAAAATACAATTAGAATCTTCTGAAAAACAATCTGCAGCAAACCAAGCTATTGCAGATAATGCTACTAAATTAAAAGAGCAAATGGAAAGCTTAGCTTCTAACTTATCTTCTTTAAACGGAGTATACGGTGGAATGCTAACTGCTATGAACAGAAACTAATTAGTTTTTCTTTAAAAAAACATATTAACTAAAAAAAACTAATTCAGAAATGGCAGGAGGAAAACAAACCGCAAGGCAGAAGATGATCAACCTGATGTACTTAATATTTATTGCTATGTTGGCATTAAATATGTCAAAAGAAGTACTATCAGCATTTGGTCTAATGAATGAAAAATTAACCGATTCGAACCTAAGTACCGACGAACGTAATGAAGCGTTTTTAACAGGGTTAGACGAAAAAGTTGAAGAGCAACCAGAAAAGTACAAGCCACTACGTAAAAAAGCGGGAGAAGTAGCTAAGTATGCAACAGATTTAAATAGTTATATTACTAAACTTAAATCTGATATGACAGCTAAATTAGACGATCCTAACGATTACGAAGTAATGGACAAGGCCGATTATTTAGATAATCATTTCTTTTCTCCAAAAGGTCTTAGCACTGAAGGAAAAGAGTTTATAACTAAAATGGAAGAATTTAAAACTGGCGTAGAGCAAGTTTTAGGTGATGGATACCCTGAAATCACTAAAGGTATAGACAAAGATTTCGCAACAAATAAAGTTACTAACAAAGATGGTATTAATATAGATTGGTTAGAGTACCACTACAAAGGTTTCCCTCTAGTAGCTTCCCTAACTAAATTAACTCAAATACAAGCAGACGTTAAGAAAACAGAAAGCGAAGTTTTATCTGCAATGTTAGCAGGTCAATTAAAGTCCGATGTTTCTTTAACTAACTTTGAAGCTATTGTTGTAGCCGATAAAACAGCTTACTTTTCTGGAGAGCGTTTTACTGGTAAGATTGTTTTAGGTAAAAAGGACAAAACTTTAAAAGCACACAAAGTAATTGTTAATGGTAAAGAACTTCCTCCAGAATCTATGGAAGAAGGTCAAACCTTATTAAGCTTTGGAGCTGGAAATATTGGAGAACAAAAAATTAAAGGTGAATTTCAATTTAAAGAAGGTGATTCTATTATTAAAATTCCAATCGAAAGTTCTTATTCTGTAATTCCACTACCAAACTCTGCAGTAATTTCTGCAGATAAGATGAATGTAGTGTATCGTGGAGTTGTTAACCCAATGACGATCTCTATACCTGGTGTTGCTGCAGTAACCGCTAACGCACCTGGATTATCCAGAGGAAAAGGAGCAGGAAAATACAGCATGAATGTTACTTCTGTAAAAAGTCGTGAAGTAAATATTAAAGTATCTGGGAAATTACCAAATGGAAAAGTAGTTAGCGATAGCAAAAAATTCCGAATTAAAGATATTCCAAGACCAGTAGGTACAGTTCGTGGAGAAGATGGTTCTATAAAAATGACCAAATCTTCTTTATCTAACTCTACAATTGGAGCTATCTTACCTGATTTTGACTTTAACTTAAAGTTAAAAGTATCTGGATTTAAAATTAAAATACCCGGACAACCTACAGTAAGAGTGTCTGGAAGTAGATTGGACGGAAGAGCCAAAAGCGCTTTAAAAAGAGCTAAGCGTGGTGAATCGGTACAAATATTCGATATTAATGCTAAATTAGCCTCTGGAAGTTCTTACCGAGTTAAAAAGGTATCTCCAGTAATTGTCGAATTAACAAACTAAAAATTTGTAATTATGAATTTGAAAAAGTTTTTAGCCTACGGTCTTTGTTTTTTTGGAACAATTTCCTTTTACGGTCAAGCAAACATATTGAATGCTAATAGCCCAGAAGAAATTGGAAAAAAGACAGCCCAGCAAATAGAAAATGACAATGACAAACCATTGGAATATGGTTTTATAGACGATCGTGACGTGCTTTGGGCTAAAACCACATGGGAAACTATTGACTTGGATGAGCGTGTTAATTTTCCATTATACTACCCTATTGACACTGTAAATATTGGATCCGACAGAAGATCTTTATTTGATGTGTTAATGAAGAGTATTCGCTCTGGAGAATTAGAACATGTATATTCAGATTCTTATTTTACAGAAAAAAGAACTTTAAAGGATCTTAGTGCTACAATTAGAAAAGTAGATACTACAGAGTACGGTATTGAGCAATTAAATGCTGGAGAACTTGTTTCTAGTGAGTATATCGAAGTACGCGATTTAACCTCTCAGGATATTGCAGAATACAAAGTAAAAGGACTTTGGTATTTTGACAAGCGTCAAGGAGAATTAAAATATCGCCTATTAGGTATCGCACCAGTTGCACCAGATGTTAACTTTATAGATGACGAAGAACCTGATTTAGTACCACTTTTCTGGGTGTACTATCCTCATGTTAGAGAATTATTACATAAAGCAAAAGCATTTAATAGACAAAACACGTATAAGCCAATATCTTTTGACCACCTCCTAAATGCACGCCGCTTTAGCAGTGTGATTTTTAGAGAAGATAACGAACAAGGCGATCGTAAAGTTGAAGATTACATTAATGACAATGCATTGTTACAATTACTAGAAAGCCAACGTATCAAAGAAAGCATTCGTGATTTCGAACAAGATATGTGGAATTACTAATTTTGTAATAACATAACAAAAACCAAAACGCCTTTGATCTTTTCAAAGGCGTTTTTTCTATATAACACCCCCCACAATAATTAAAATAAATTATGAAAGCAGATTATCTAATTGTAGGTTTTGGATTAGCAGGAATATCTCTTAGTTATCAATTAGAAAGTATAGGCAAAAAAGTTATTGTAATAGATTCCCAACATTACACAAAAGCCTCTATCGTTGCTGCAGGTTTGTACAACCCAGTAATACTTAACAGGTTTACATTAGCCTGGAATGCAGAAGAGCAAATAAATTATGCTAAACATTTTTACGACGACTTAAGCGCCTATCTAAATATCGCAACAAAAGAAAAAATACCCGTATATAGAAAATTCAATAATATAGAAGAACAAAACAATTGGTTTACTAGTATAGACAAACCCAAACTAGCCACTTACCTATCTCCATATCTAAAAGATAGCCCATCAAAACACATAGAATCAAAACATCAATTTGGGGAAGTAATGCATACTGGAAGACTTTTAATAAAGCCCATAGTAGACACCTATAAAAATAAGTTAGAAAATAAAAATTGTTTTATTACCGAAGAATTTGACCACGATTCGCTAAGTATAGCTACAGAAAGTATTACCTACAAAAACATTACTGCAAACAAAATAGTCTTTTGCGAGGGCCATAAACTAAAAAACAACCCTCTATTTAGTAAAACACACTTAGTAGGCAACAAAGGAAGCTACTTAATTATTAAATCACCAGAACTAAAATTAAAAGTAGCCCTAAAATCCTATTATTTCTTAATTCCATTAGGAGAAGACAACTATAAATTTGGCGCCACATATGGCATTCATTTTAAAGAAGATAATTATCTAGAAAAAACAAAAGAAGAGCTGGTTAGACGATTAGAGACACTTACAAAGGCCCCTTACCAAATAATAGACCATATTACCGGAATAAGACCCACCGTAACAGATCGTAGACCATTAATAGGCCAACACAGCACACACAAGCCCGTATACCTATTAAACGGACTAGGAACAAGAGGCGTTATGTTAGCTCCCACAGCATCTAA
>CALGNG010000177.1 GCA_937958735.1 uncultured Aquimarina sp.
GGTGGAATACCCACCATCCAATACCCAATTCTACCTGGGTAATCTTGAATGGTGGTAAACGTACCTGCCGAAAGAATATCAATACTTTTACTCGTATACTTAAAATTATCTAAAAAATTAGTAGATAAATCTGCCTTTAAAAAAGCGTCACTTTTAACAATACTTAATAATAGCTCTAAATTAGTTTCTACTCCTTCTATTTCTGTTTTAGAAAGCACTTCTATGGCTTTCTTAACACATTCTTCTCTACTATTTGCTTTAACAATTATTTTAGCTAACAAGGGGTCAAAAAAAGGCGATACTTCTACTCCTTCTCGTATCCAACTGTCTACTCTTACATCTTTAGGATACTCCCATTTTGTTATGCGTCCAGTTGCTGGAATGTACTTTTTATAGGGATCCTCGGAGTAAAGTCTAAATTGCATCGATACTCCCTCCGATATTGGATTTATAGGGAATTGATATTTCCCTTCTTGTAAAAGTACCATAGCTTCTACGATATCTATACCAAACACTTCTTCTGTAATGGTATGCTCTACCTGTAATCTTGTATTAACTTCTAAAAAATAGAAACTTTTATTAAGTTCGTCGTACAGAAATTCTATAGTTCCTGCACTACGGTATTTAATGTTTTCCATTAGCCTTTTTGCCCCTTCGTAAAGCGACAACCTTAAGTACTCTGGAATGTGTGGAGCAGGCGTTTCTTCGATAATTTTTTGAGATCGCCTTTGTATAGAACAATCCCGATCTCCCAAAACCATTCCCCCCCCTTCTCCATCTCCAAATATTTGAATTTCGACATGTCTTGCTTTTTCCAAAAATTTTTCTAAAAAGACCCCTCCGTTAGAAAAATTTTTTTCAGCAAGAAAAATAGTGGTTTCATAAGCTTTTTCTAAATCTTCTTCTTTATAACATATCTGCATACCAATACCACCACCACCGGCGGTACTTTTTAGAATAATAGGATACCCCATTTTAGTAGCCGCAACTTGCGCCTCTTTGTAGGAGGATAATAACTCTGTCCCCTTAAGAATAGGCAATCCACTTTTAAAAGCAATATCTCTAGCCCTATGTTTTAATCCAAAAGCTTCTATTTGCCCTGGAGTAGGCCCTAAAAAAACAATCCCGTTTTCTTCTAATAGTCTTGCAAAATTCGTGTTCTCGCTAAGCAAACCATAACCTGGATGAATAGCATCTATTTTTTGTTCTTTAACAATAGACAGTATTTTTTCTATATTTAAATAAGTATTGGCAATACTTCCAGAACCAATAAAAAAAGCTTCATCTGCCTCTAACATATGGGCGGCATTGGTATCTGCATCATTATATATCGCTACAGATACTTTACCCATTTTTTTTAGGGTTTTAATAATTCTTACTGCAATTTCTCCCCTATTAACAATTAAGACTTTATTTATTATTTTCATAGTATTTAATTCCAAATAAGCAATTCTATAGGGGTTGGATTAAAGGCGTTACAAGGGTTGTTTAATTGCGGGCAATTGCTAATTATACACAAAACATCTACCTGTGCTTTTAGCTGCACGTATTTACCTGCCTCGGAAATGCCGTCCGAAAAAGTAGATTTCCCATCTGGCGAAACAGGAACATTCATAAAAAAATTAATATTACTGTTTAAATCTTTTTTTCCTAATTCCAAATTATGCACTCTTAAAGCAGCCATAAAAGAATCCCTACAATTATGCATATGTATTTTATCTAAATCGTACCTAACAGAATTACTCTCTGCAGAACAGGCACCACCAAGAGTGTCGTGCCTGCCACAAGTGTCGTCTGTAATGGTTAGCAAAATATTTCCTAGGTTGGATACTAAGTTGCTGCCTTTGGTTAAATAAACATTTTTTTGATGGTTTATGGTGTCTTGTGCACTGTACCGCTCTTGGGGATTATTAGCAACATAAAACATAGTATCTGCGGCTTGATTACCTTTACTGTCTACAATACGAAAAGTTTGACCTGCTTTAATAACATAAGACCAATAGTCTCCTGCCATTACCGTTTCTTTGTAAATTGCATTTTCTATTTTAAAACTCATAATTAATGTTATTACTTAATATAGTTAGCCGTGTTAATAAAGCCTCTTTTATTTTCTTCTCTTAAGTGATAAGCAGGGTTGTCTTCTACCAAACAATTGGACTCCCAAACTGTAATTTTTAATGGCTTGGGGCTATAAGAAGCACTTATTTCCATAGGGTGCGGGCAGGTATTTAGAACCACTAATGTGTCCATTTCTGCTTGGATATCTACATAAGCCCCTGCTTTTGCCTGGTTGGTATAGATTAAATTACCATTACTACCCACGTCTATACGTGTAAATAGATTAATCATAGAATGCATATCTCTAAGTGCCATCCCATATTTAGAAACTTCTGTAATTAGACTAGTAAAACCATCCCGATAATAACTGTTTCTAAATTCTTGATAGTTTTTTTTGCCAAATTGTTTTTGAATACTCTCCGGTGTACTGCAAGATGTTAAGGCATCGTGCCACCCACAAGTATCCTCTATAATAGAAACCAGTACCCTTCCCATATCCGAAAACAAAGCATGCCCTTTGGTTAGGTACGATGTGTATTGGGCTTTTAAAGTATCTGCCATATTATAGCGCTCGCTATAATCTTTTTGATTAAACAGTAACATGGAAGCATTTACACCTCCTTCTATGTCTGTTAGTCTTAAAGAACTTCCTTTTTTTAAAACATGACTAAAGTTCCAACCACCGGGAATATTTTTTTCAAATAAAATTAACCTTGATTCTAAATTACTCATCTATATATAATTTTTATAAGCTTAAACCACTTTAATAATGGAATGGAAATGTTTAAAATACATCGTCTCCAGCTTGGGTAAGTTTTACAATTTTTATTTTCTCTTCTGGTTCGTTACTTTTTGGATGTATTAATTCTTCTAATCTTTTTTTAGTTTCTAAAAATTCTGGAGTAAAAAATTGTTCTGGGGTTCTGGGTCTAGAAACAGGAACTTCTATAATTTCTGCAATTTCCCCAGGGTTGGCTTTTAAAACAATTATCCTATCGGACAGGTATATGGCTTCTTCTAAATCGTGAGTTATAAACACAACAGAAATATTTATATTTTTCCATATTTGAAGTAAATAGGATTGCATTGTGGAGCGCGTTTGTGCATCTAATGCTCCAAAAGGCTCGTCCATTAACAACATTTTAGGATGCGTAGCTAACGATCTGGCAATGGCCACGCGTTGCTTCATCCCTCCCGAAAGCTGTGAGGGGTAGGCATCTTCGTATTTTTGAAGCCCAACAATTTTTACCCAAGTTAAAGCATTGTCTCTTGCCTCTGTTTTAGATTCTCCTTTGCGACGCAAACCATACATTATGTTTTCTACTACAGTAAGCCAAGGAAATAATGTATAACCTTGAAAAACCATACCTCTTTCTATACCTGGACCGTCAATTTCTTCATCGTTAACAATAATTTTACCAGAGCCTATATCTTCTAAGCCTGCAATTAACCTAATCAATGTAGATTTCCCGCAACCCGAAGGGCCAATTATAGATGTAAATTCTCTACGGTATGTTTTTAATGATACATCTTTAAGGATAGGTCCTTTTTTGTCATCAAAAGTTTTACAAAGGTTTTCTACTTTAAGTACAACCTCTCTCTGCTTAAGTCTATCAAATCGTTCCTTAACTTTTTGACTTTGCTTTTTATAACCTGTTAAATTTAGCTCATCCATATTTACTTAATTTTCTAAATCGTGACGTTGCCAATAAAACATTTTTTTTCCTAGGTAGGCAAGTACTTGATCTGTTAATAATCCTATAATTCCAATTATTAATATTGCCGCAAATACTTGTTCAAAATTTCTATATTTTGCTTGTTGGTTTATAAACCAAGTAATCCCAGTACTTGTTCCTATAACCTCTGCAACAACTAAGTATGTCCAAGCCCAACCCAATAAAATACGCATATCTTTATAAATATCGGGTAAAATACCAGGTATAACAATGGTTCTTAAAATAGCTAGTTTACTTGCACCTAATGTTTGAGCTGCTTCGATTAGGCTTATCTCTAATTTTCTTGTTGTATTAGCGATTACTAAAACTTGCTGAAAAAAGGTCCCTATAAATATTATGGCAATTTTTGGTCCGTCGTTAATACCCAGAATAGCGACCGCTAAAGCACCAAAGACAGGAGCTGGTAAATATCTAAAGTAGTCGACAAAGGGTTCTATTAGGTTTCTAAAAAAACCAAATGTACCACACAAAATACCCAAAGGCACCCCAATAATAGAAGACAATATAAATCCCCAAAATATAATTTTAATACTATGTCCTAGACTTTCGTGCAACCAAGATTCTCCTTTTCTTCTTGGAGGCGTAGTAAAAGACTCGTAAAAACTAACCGCAACCTTATGAGGTGCTGGAAGATAAACTGGATTATATGGCAACCCTAGAGCAGATTTAAGCCCTTTGGTTTTCATTTTTTTGTTTTCTAACTTAAATATTTCTTTTTTAACTAACATTTCTTTTTTAAAATAACTAACATCTCCTGAACTAGTTATTTTTACTACAGGATGCCAAAGAAAAGTAAGGTAGCTAACCGCACACCAAAGCAATATTGGAATTGCAAAGGAGAGTATTACCAAGATTCTCTTTTGTTTTTTCGAGATTGGTTTTCTAATTGCAAATAATCCACTATTACCTCCCATATGCTTATTTTTTTAATGAAAAATTATAGCCCTAGTGTTAAAGAAGGGTCTATATAATTTTCGATTTCTTGAGAGACTTCGTATACTTTATTATCAATATTAAATTTGTCTACTATTTTTGAAGATCCGTAAAGCGAGTTTAAAGAATTTCCTTTTTCGAATACTTTTTTAGATTCTTCTAGAGTTAAAAACTTAGTGCCTTTCATAAAACTACCATATTCTTCTGGAGTAACACCTGCTCTACTAGACATAATTTCTAAAGCTTCTTTATTATTTGATGGGTCTTTTAAAAAGTCTACAATTCTATACCAGACTTTTACCACCTTTTGCCAGTCCTCTCTGCGTCCATTTAAACTAGAAGGCGATACGGCTAAACAATCGTAGATTAGCCCTGGCACATTGGCACTAGTGTAAATAGCCTTGGATCCCGACACTTCTTTTAAAGCTTCTCCAGAATTGGGTTGCCAAGCAGCAATTGCAGAAACCTCTCCAGAGGCTAAAGTTTGTGCCGTTTGATGTGTTGCCACATTAACCAGTTCTACATCCGATTCTTTTAAACCAACACTTTCCAATGCTTTAACAAACAAAAGGTGTTCTACAAAACCTACTTCTAAACCTATTTTTTTTCCTTTAAGTTCCGAAATATCGTTGATGCCAGGTACGGCAACAATCATGTCGTTTCCGTTACTATAATCCGAAGCCAAAATCATAACATTGGATGCTCCTGTTGCTCCAGTTACTAAGGCGTCTCCATTAGTCATTGTTACCGCATCTATATTACCCGATGCAAACGCATCCATAGATGCCGTATATTCAAACCAAGAAAATTGTACCTCTATACCTTCTTCTTGAAACCACCCCTTAGAAATGGCTATATCCCAAGCTACCCATCCTGGCCAGTCGCTATAACCTATTTTTAATGGTGCTTTTTCTTTTTTACAGCTAAAAGATAAAGAAACAAATACGAGTAAAAGAATTATTTTTTTCATAACAGATTTTTTTATTACAGAGAAAGAATATTAGTATTAGTTTAGAACTGATAGGTTAAAGCAATAATTGCAAAACTATCGTCAGAAACTAGATTATCATTAACATCTGTAAACGTATCTTTTGAAGCCCCATCCAATCTTATCTCTGGTGTTATTTTTAGGTGTTCGCTTATATAATAGTTAAGGGTAGCGGTTACATTATAAAGGCTATTGTTATCTGCTTTTGCAAAATAACCTTCTTCTTCGTAAAAAATTTCTGCTCTTAACCCTAAAGATATTTTATCATTTACGGTGTATAATGGATACAAGGCTGCTGCAAAAATATTACTATCAAACCCAGCTCCATTAACATACATATTATGCACATTGTACCCTAATGTAAATTTTTCAGAAATATTAACGGCTCCAACTAAATCAAAAAGATTAAGCGTTACTCCATCTGGCTCTGTACTGTTTAGGTACGTTAAAGCGGCACTAAATACATCATCTGCATACGCTAAATTGGTAGTAAATGCTTTGTTTGTATCCCCTCCAGTTTGTTCTCTCTGGTAAACATTGTTAAAAACTCCAACCATTAAATTCCATTTATTATTAATGGCATAATCGGCTTTAACACCTGCAAAACCTGCCGATGATAATGCGTAGATATAACCGTTGGTATAATTACCGTTTAGATGTACATCATCCAATTCGTAACCATAATACGTTTGCATTAAACCAGCCGTTACTTTTAATTTATCGGTAATATTAAAATACCCAAAAGCATCTCTTATATGATTAAAAACAGATTCTTCTCCTGAATAAAAGCCTGTTTTAAAAAAATCATCGTTTTTAGGTCCAAATGCAAGATTGGCTTGGAAACCATAATTTTCTGCTTCGTGAAGTATTCCTGCGCTTATCCAACCTAATGTAAAAGCATCATCTTGGTATTTAGGAAATGTTATCGTAGTAGGTACGTTGTTAAAATTGGCAGCATAATAGGTATCGACACTTGCTGTAAAGGTAGTTTTAGCTTTTTTTTCTACTTCTTCTTGGGAAAAACTAGATAGGCTAACAAAGAATATTACAATAGCTATAATTTTAATCTTCATAGTCAGTTTTTTTTGGGTAAAACAATAAATTTAATGTGATCCAAATATATATAATGTGAGTAAAATTGAACTCTATTATACTACTGACAGAGAGTTATTTCCCTGTTTATGAATTAAAAACAGGAGGACAAAAATGAAAAAAAAAATAACATTTATATTTTACGCTATATAAAAATGGAGATTCAAAAAAAAAAATATCTTATTTTAATGAATTAATAAAAATGCACTTTATTGAAAAATAAAATAATTACCATTTCAGCCAAAAACATAAGAATCTACTAACCAGACTTTTAGTTTTTTGTTAATTTTAAAGGTTTAACCCTTTATTTATCGATTTTCTTTTAGTTCTAAAGAAATCTACACTAATATCGCTGTTTTCTTTTAAAAAAATAACACCTTTTTTTAAAAGAAATGTAAATTAATACTACACAATAATCTAAATTTTTATGACTCTATTCCTGTTCCCTGCTATTTAAGACAAAACTTAATAGAAATATGGGGTTTTTATAGACACACACTTCTTTAAATAACATCAAACATCTATAAATCAAATAATTAAGGTTTAATTATTAAAATATTCTCACAAATCTCAATATCAAACTATATAATCTAAAAAAAGCTCGTATATTTGCAGTCTATTAGAGATTATTGCTAGCATTATGAACTAGCACAAAGATAACTCCTATAGTTTACAACGCGGGATAGAGCAGTAGGTAGCTCGTCGGGCTCATAACCCGAAGGTCACTGGTTCGAGTCCAGTTCCCGCTACTAAGCAAGCTCATTGATAAACAGGTATTTAAAACCTTTTTCAATGAGCTTTTTTTTTGATATCTTGCAAACCGCATACAGTAACGCATACAGCAGCGGATTGAAGAAAAAATATACAGAACCAAAAATATACCATGGCGGAAAGACTTTTGATCTTTCTAAAAGGTGGTATGTTTATTACTCCTTCGCACATCCAGAACTCATAGGAAAGAACGGCAATCCAGTTATGGTTCGCCAGCCTCCTATAACTATGAGTATTAATAAAAATTATAAAACAAAACAAGAAAGGTTATTTCACTTGGGGATTGTTTCTGAAGTGTTGTTAGAGTTATTGAAAGAAGGTTGTTCTCCATATAAAGGGGAAATGGAATTGAATAATCAATCTTTAGAATATACTGCTATAGCAGCTTTGGATTATGCACTTGACTTAAAAAACAGTACACTTTCTGAAACGTCAAAACCTGATTATCGAAGTCGATGTAATCAATTTAAAAAATACCTTGAGAAAAAGAATCTTGCAGATAAGAGTATTTTAAGTATCACTAGAGAAGTAGTCAATACCTATCTTGAAGGTATTGTTAAGGCTAGTAGCGCTCGAAATAGAAATAATACGCGTATCGTATTGAGTGCGTTATTTGGTGAGCTTGATGATAGCCGTATTATACCAAGAAATTTTATAGAAACGATTAAGGTGCTTGACACAAAATCTGTTAGCCATAATACTTACCCATTAGAGGTTTTGGAAGGGTTATTTGCCTTTATGAAGGAAAAAGACCCTTTATTATTATTGTTCGTACAGTTTGTTTCTTATAATTTTTTACGTCCTATTGAAGTTTGCCGTTTACGGCTAAAAGATATTATTTTATCTCAAAAGCTTTTAACCGTTAGGACAAAGAACAAAAAGAAAGGTAGTAAGACTAAAATAATACCTAATATCGTTATAGATGAAATCAAGGATTTTGATTTTTCTACACAGCAAAATTTCTTATTCACACCAGATGGTATTGGAAAAGAATGGGAAGTAAAAGAAACTAGCAGAAGAGATTATTTTACTACTAGATTTCGTAAACTTAAAAGTAAATATAATAAACATCTTATTACTCAAGGAAAAAAACTTCAATTAGGGAGAGAGTATACGGTTTACTCTTTTAGGCATACTTTTATTACGATGCTTTTCAGGAAATTACGAGAAGACTTTACTTATACTGAAACCTGTGATAAATTAATGCTTATAACAGGTCATTCTACATTAAAAGCGCTTAAAGAATATTTAAAAGATATTGACGCGGAACTTCCAGAAGATTATAGTGGGTTGTTGGTTCTTTAAGTTAATGTTTTTTGAAGGCATTATTTAAGATAATTGTATTCCTATGAATCTACTATATTTCTAAAAATAAGAGACAAATTATGTGATTATTTTAATACTCATTTAGTGAGATGTTTTAAAAATAGTTCTGTAAATTAGTGGGCTGAATTAATAAATTCAAAAATGAACCGAATAAAAGAGGTTTTAGAAAAAAAAGGAATTAAACAAAAATGGTTAGCTGAAGAGTTGGGCAAGAGTTACAATATGGTAAATTCTTATGCTCAAAACAGAAGACAACCAAGTTTGGAAACTTTATTTGAGATTGCAAAAATCTTAAATGTGGAAGTAAAATCATTGATAAAAGAAAATTAATGACAAAGAGCAACAAATGAATATTGTAAAAGAAGCAGACATAGAATACGGATTTGTAGGGAAACTGCAAGACTTAAAATATACATATCGAAAGGATATAAGGGACAAAAATGCTTTAGAGTTTAATTTCAGACAAAAATTTGAAACGTTAAATAGAGTCAAATTAACTGATGCTGAATTTGATAAACTACTAGTTGAAATAATAAACCCAGATGTATTTAAAACGGCTAGCAGATTAAGAAAAAAAAGCACATTTATAAGGGAAGACGATACACCATTACATTACACATTAGTTAATATAAAAGATTGGTGTAAAAATGACTTTGAAGTCATTAATCAGCTTCGTATGAATACCGAAAATAGCAATCATAGATATGATGTTATTTTATTAATAAACGGATTACCACTTGTACAGATTGAGCTAAAAACGTTAGAGATTAGTCCTAATCGTGCAATGCAACAAATAGTAGGCTATAAAAATGATGCTGGTAACGGATATACCAATTCGTTAATGTGTTTTATGCAACTATT
>CALGNG010000178.1 GCA_937958735.1 uncultured Aquimarina sp.
TATCATCTTCTTTAGTTAAAAGATCCAACCAATTAGTATAAGGTTGTCTACCTAAGCTAACAAATTCTGTTACAGATAAATTTAGAGGTGTTTGGTTATCTGTTTGTACCCACGCTATTTGTTGTGCCCATTCATTATCGGTATATTTTTCAGAGTTTAGGGTATTTACCCATAAGTTGCCGGCTATTTTGTCCTGTTGTTTGGCCAGCGTTCTTATAAATGTAGATTTTCCAACGCCATTCTTACCAATTACCGCAGTTAGTGTTCCCTTAGTAATATCTAAATTAATATTATTTAGAATTTCTAGGTTTTGTTTTTTTCTATGATAACCAATAGCTAAGTTTCTTGTGGATAGCATAGTTTTAATGTTTTTAGCATCCATTTTATAAGGCTATTTTTTTATTATTAAGTAATAGTAAAATTACAATAGGTGCTCCAATAATAGCGGTAATCGCATTTATAGGTAATATTAAATCTTTGTTAGGGAATTGGGCGGCGATATCGCATAATAGCATTACGATACAGCCTATACATATTACAGCAGGAAATATAATTTTATGGTTAGAGGTATTAAATAACTGTTTTGCTAGATAAGGGATAGCTAATCCTATAAAAGCTATTGGGCCAGAAAAAGCAGTAATTACACCAGTTAATAGACTAGTGGATAGAATTATTAGAATCCTATTCTTCTGTATATTATGTCCGAGGCTTTTGGCATAATTCTCTCCTAATAATAACCCGTTTAATGCCTTTATAGAAAATGCCCCTAGACCAATGCCTATAAAATAGATCGTAGCTAACCAGCGTAATTCTATCCAAGATAAATTACCAAGACTACCAAAACCCCAAAAGATATACTGCTGTAATTCTTCTTGAGAGGCGAAATAAGATAATATGCTCACAATTGAAGAAGCAATACTGCTAAACATTAATCCAATAATTAAAATGGAATTAGAGCTTTTAACTTTGGAAGCCACCATTAACACAGCAGTAAGTACAAGAAAACTACCTATACAGGCAAAAATTGCATAGGACCATTTGTGGGTGATTAAGAAGTGTAAATTAAAAAAGGAGCTACCTAAAATTAATAGAGCAACCCCCAGGCTAGCCCCAGAACTTAAGCCTAATACATAAGGTCCAGCTAAAGGGTTTCTAAAAAAAGTTTGCATTAATAAACCCGCTACACCTAAACCACTCCCTACAATAAGTGCGGTAATTGCTTTAGGTAGGCGGTATGCTGTTATAATTAAATGGTGACTATTTTTTTGAGTTGTAGTATTAAAAAAACTATCTATAATTTCGGGAATAGGAATGGAGACCGATCCTAAAGAAATATTTAGAACAAAGGATATTGCTACACTAATTATAAGTAGTGTAAAACCTAAACTATATTTCTGAGAAAAATTCAATTTAAAGTAGTTTTTTGTAAAAATGAAAAGGAGTTTTTTTAATTAAATTGGGATGAAATATTTGAATTAAATCTTTTAAAATCCAATCCGGTCTTAAAGCTCCCGTTTCAAAATAAAGAATTCCACCAGTAGTTCCTGTGGTTAAATCTTTGGTATACACATTACCAGTTTTTGTAGCTTTTAATAAACGGTATTTTTCTTCAAAATCAGTTAATTTTTCTATAGTTTCAAAAGCTCCACTACCTAGCCAAATAGTTGCCTGTTCACTTTTTTCTAAAATAGACTCGATACTTAAAGCTAAACTTCCCACTCCTGTAGAGTTTTTCCAAGCATAGTCACCATTAGCATCATTAATAAGTTTTGCTTCAAAACTATTACCAGCAGGGGTGTACCAGATATCTTTATATAAATTACCAGAGAGTATTGTGGGATGATGGTTAGCTTTATTGGCTATTTTTTTTAAAGAAAGATAATTAGCTTCAATACTATTAAAAATCTTTTCGGATAAAGCTTCCTTTTTATACAAAGCCCCAAATACTTTAATCCATTCGGCCCTACCCAAAGGGTGTGTCTCTAGCCACGAATTGTTAATTAATACAGGGATTGCGTTTCTTGTTAATAGCGACAGACTTTTATTTTTATTACTATTTAAAGAAGCTATAAATACTTCTGGAGTTAATTCCAGTATAGCTTCTGTGTTTAACTGTAATAAATTACCAATATCCTTAATATTACCGTTGTCTATTAGTGTTCTGGTTTTTTTGGAAGAAATATAATTAGTCCCCGTAAAGCCCACAAGGGTAGTTTCTTTTTCTAAAGCTTCTAAATAAGGTATGTCTGTAGTGGAGGTAGCTATAATTTTTTCTACAGGAGTATAAATAATGTTGTTACTATTGGGCAAGCTATTCTGTGTCTTAGAAATTAATTTAAAAGACAGCGTATCTTGCTTTTTGTTAATTAGAATATAAAGGGTGGTATAGTGGTTATTTTGGCTAAAAAAGAAGTTTTTAGCATATTTAGGGTAGAATATTTTTTCTGTAAAGGTATGGTTGTGATTATTATTTTTTTTGAAATTACATTGTGTGCAAAACACGAGTGTAATAATAAAAGGAGTCAAAGAAAACGTTAAATACTTCATGATACAAAAATAGCTATTAAACATCAAATTAGTAATGCTTTTTAAATGTATAAAACAATAGGTTGTAAAGGCAAGGCAAAGGCACTTAACTTTTCTTGTTAATCTCTAAAAAAATAGTTGTTTTTAAAATCTCTATTTTATAAGCTACGAGGGGTGAAAAATAAAAAATTTCGAATCAGCCTCTAAATTTTTTAATAAATCATAGAAAACTCGAAGGATGGATGGAATTTGAAATATAGCTTTTACGATATTCTTTTGTTTTTTAGTTGGAGTACTATATGGTTAAAAAAAATACTACTTAATAATTCGTTATCTATCAAAAATGAAATTTATTTATTAGAGAGAGAAGAATTAATTATATTAGAAATGTCCAATACTAATTTGTCTTTATCGACAAGTTATGTCTAGAAAAATAAAATAGTAAAAGCTGTAAGAGATGATATCTATGATATTATAATTGACTCTTCTCCTAAAGAAATTGCTTCTGAAATATTATTTAATAGAGGATTAATTACCTATCAATTTTTCTATAATATAGATAAAAAACTATTGTTTTTACACACTCAGTGATTTAGTAATGTTAGGGTATAAATAAAAAACTACACTCCACAATGGCTAAAATTAATGTAAGCTTTGTTTCTTATTCGATATTTTGTGTATAGTTGTTAAGTAGCTAAATCCTGTTGGTTTTTTTTAGAAAAAAATAAAACTAAAAAATAGACTTAAGCTTAGTACGAGCTCCGATAAATCCTTATTTATCTAATTCTAAAGCATCCCTAATAAAACGGTATTTTAGAAAAAGCCATCTAAAATTAATTAGACAGCTTTTTAATGATAAATATGTAGTTAACTACGACCTTTATAAAATAATTACAGTGCATTTAAGTACTGTACAATATCACTTCTATTTTCTTTACTAAGGTTTAGCTCCATAAAGCTATTATAGTGGTCTACCACTTCGTCAAGTGTATTAAATCTGCCATCGTGGAAATAGCCACCTTTTTGTTTTGTAAACAACCCTCTTAATGGAATTGTTCTATATTGACCAGAAGGGAATCTATTAGCTAAAATCCCGTCTATTCCTATTTCTTCTGGATCACGTAAAATATTATCGGTAAAAGTATTTCCTGCATGGCAGGTAACACACTTTGCAATTCCATTAAATAATTGTTGTCCTCTTATTGCGGCAGCCTCGTCAAAACTGCCTTCTATAGGAGCAGGGGCTTCTAGGGATAAAATGTATTCTTCCAAAGCGGCAGCCTGTGGACCATATAAATCATTAGTAGTAGTAATATTTCCAAAGTTATTGGCTGCAGCAATAGGAAACCTTTCGGCATCATTTAGCCTAGGATCGTTATAATTACCTTGCGCTCCTAATTCTACCACAGCCACAAAATTAATCCAAGAAGCTAAATCTCCAAAACCAGAATAACTAACAGGATTAACTCCTTGTAATCCAAAAATAGCAGGGATAACCGATGCTGGGATTAAGTTTCCATTAGTATCAAGTGGTCTGCCATCAATTAACAAAGCTCCATCAAATCTACCAGGACCCCAATTATTCAAAACAGTAATAACAGTAGGAATATCTACACCTAAAAGATCTGCTAATGGTTGTAAATTTGTAGCGGCTATTATAGCTCCTACATTTATATCCCTGTTAGCCCATCCATCTAATCTTTTTCCTATTCCAGG
>CALGNG010000179.1 GCA_937958735.1 uncultured Aquimarina sp.
ATAGCTACCAAAGAAACAATTTGTAATAAGTGATTTTGAAACATATCTCTTAAAGCACCCGATTTGTCGTAATATCCACCACGAGACCCTACACCAACACTTTCTGCATTGGTAATTTCTATATGGCTAATATAATTTCGGTTCCATAAAGGTTCAAAAATACTATTAGAAAAACGAGTAACTAATAGGTTTTGTACCGTTTCCTTACCCAGATAATGGTCTATACGATAAATCTGAGATTCTTTAAAATACTTTTGTAATCCTTTATTTAAGGCCTTTGCCGTTTCCAAAGTATAACCAAAAGGTTTTTCTACAATTAGTCGTTTCCACCCTTGATTTTCTTGACTAAGTCCTTGATCGCTTAGGCTCTTAGAAATTAATTCGTAAATACCTGGAGGAGTAGATAGGTAATAAATAACATTACCATCTAATTTAAACTCTTGATCTAGTTTTTCTATTCTATTTTTAAGACCTACATAAGGTTCTTCATAAGACCCACCTAGGTCTTCGTAAAAAATACGATCTGCAAAGTCTGCAATAAAATTTTTGTCTTGATCGGAAAGGTCTTCTTTTAAGAACTCACTTTCTGTAACTACTTTTGCTCTAAACTCTTCGTCTGTCATATTACTACGACTGGTTCCTAAAACAGCAAAATTTTCAGGAAAATGACCTTCTTTATATAAGCTAAATAGAGCAGGAACTAACTTACGAACGGTAAGGTCTCCAGAGGCTCCAAATATTACAAGTAATTGATTATCTACTTTTTTCATGATCTTTATTCGTTATCCGAGAACAATAACTAAGTAGTCGGAATAAAGTTAACAGGTTTACTAAATAAAATGCCACAAATTACATACTTTTGCAAGGCATTATTGAATTTTTAAAATACTTACGTATTCGGCGCGAATATAGAATATATTGCCCTTTTATGTTAGCCTTTTTTAAAGTCTTTTTTGTGATTAAGAATTTATAAAAACATTAATTTTCATAAAATGAGTGATAAAAAATATGATTTTGGTTTGGTTGGCCTTGGTGTTATGGGGCGTAACTTTATTTTAAATGTAGCAGACAATGGTTTTACTGCTTTTGGATTAGATTTAAGTACCGAACAAGTAGAAGCTTTAAAAACCGAAGGTGGAGATATTTCTAAAGTAGATGCAACTACCTCTACAGAAGAGTTTGTCGCTAATTTAAGTACTCCAAGAAAAATTATGCTTTTAGTGCCTGCAGGTAAACCTGTAGACATTGTTATAGACAGTTTATTGCCATTTATAGAGGAAGGAGATTTAATTATAGACGGTGGAAATTCCTTTTACACTGATACCGATAGAAGAGAGGCTTACCTAAACGAAAAAGGAGTTCACTTTTTAGGTGTAGGAGTTTCTGGTGGAGCAAAAGGTGCTCGTAGAGGACCTAGTATTATGCCTGGAGGATCAGAACCTTCTTACAAGTATATTAAACCCATTTTTGATGCGGTGGCAGCTAAAGCAACAGATGGGAAACCTTGTGTAGCTTATTTAGGCCCTAAATCTGCAGGAAATTATGTAAAAATGGTACATAATGGAATAGAGTATGGGATGATGCAGTTAACCTCGGAGATTTATGACTTATTACGTAAGTCTGCTAAATTTACTAACGATGAATTGCACCAGATTTTTGCAAAATGGAACGAAGGGCGTTTACAGTCTTTCTTAGTAGAAATTACTTCCGAAATCTTTTTACAAGAAGACGATTTAGCTCCGGGTCGTATTGTAGATGTTATTTTAGACAAAGCAAAACAAAAAGGAACAGGGAAATGGACTTCGCAAAACGCCATGGATTTAGGTATTCCTGTACCTACCATAGATATTGCTGTGAGTATGAGAGAAATTTCTGCTTTAAAAGAAGAACGTATCGAAGCCGATAAGTTATACGGAAGACAAGAAGTAGACTCCATAGAAAAAGAGACCTTAGTAGAATGGGCAGAGCAAGCTTTGTATTTCTCTTTTATTACTGCTTACGCACAAGGATTAAGCCAATTATCGGATGCTTCTAAAGAGTATGGATATAACTTAGACTTAGGATTAATTTCTCAAATATGGAGAGCAGGTTGTATAATTAGAGCTGGTCTATTAGAAGATATTACTATTGCTTTTAATAACAATAAAGATTTGGCTAATTTATTATTAGCTCCAACTTTTGTAGACAGAGTGCAAGAGGCAGTTCCTGCAGTAAGAGAAGTAGTGGCTTTTGCTGCTAAAAACGGTATTCCTGTACCAGGATTATCCAATTCTTTAACTTATTTTGATGCGTATACTTCTAGTCAATTACCGTTAAATTTAATACAAGCACAAAGAGATCATTTTGGTTCTCACACCTATGAGCGTACCGATAGAGAAGGTATTTTTCATACAGAATGGGGAGCTTAATACCCTAGAACATAAAAGTATTAAAAGCAAGAACGGTTTAACATCGTTCTTGCTTTTTTGTTTAGGCATTTTTTATAATTCCATCGAAAAACTATTAATACATTTATTATAAGGGACTTTAGGGAAAGAATAATTTATTTTATCTTCTATAATACTAGGGTAATCTATAAAAACACCATCCATCATAGCTTTTTTATTTTTAAATAAATAAGATCTATATTCTACTGTAGCCCTTTTTTTTAGAGGAAGAAGTTAAAATAAAATAGAGCAGTAGTGTTATTTAAAAAAAGAAGTTTTATTTAAATATACAGCCTATCTAATAGAAAGCAAAATCCTACAAAACATTGTAGGACTCTCCAAATCTATTGTAATTTAGCTACTTAAAAAACGTCTAACCAGATGTAAAAACTAAATAAAATGAAGAGTAATTTTAAAGATATAATCAATTCTAATAAGGTAGTTATCATAGATTTTTTTGGCACTTGGTGTGGACCTTGCCAAACACTAATGCCTATTTTAGAAGAAGTTAAAAATACGGTAGGAGAAGAGGTTAAAATAGTAAAAATAGATATAGATAAAAATCCAGAATTAGCCAATAAATACCAGGTAAGGAGTGTTCCTACCATGATACTTTTTAAAGACGGTGTTTCTAAATGGAGACAATCTGGTGTGTTACCTAAAAACGAAATTTTAAGAGTTATTGATGTCCATGGATAAAATAGCCCTTGGTGGTGGTTGCCACTGGTGTACAGAAGCTGTTTTTCAATCTTTAAAAGGAGTGGAGGAAGTACAGCAAGGCTATGTAAGTTCTACAGGTATAAATAATGGTTTTTCGGAAGCTGTAATAGTTGTATATAATAAGCAACTAATTCCTTTAGAAACATTAATAGAAATACACTTGCGCACACACCAAAGCATGGTTAACCATTCTAGAAGAGAAACCTATAGATCTGCTATCTATATTTTTAACAGTTTACAAAAGCAATTCGTAAAAAGTATCTTAGAAAAAATTCAACCTAAATTTAAAAATACCATTATTACAAAAGTCTTAGCTTTTAAAGACTTTAAAGCTTCTAGAGAAGAAATAAGAGATTATTATATAAAAAATCCACAAAAGCCCTTTTGTAAAAAGTATATAGATCCTAAACTGGATTTATTAAAGGAGGAGTTTACTAACTTTGTAAGGAATTAATAGCCCCTTTTATGAAACTTAATATCCAAAATACTTTTTCTAAAGAATTACCTGCCGATACTAACTTA
Organism: uncultured Aquimarina sp.; assembly: GCA_937958735.1. Taxonomy (GTDB): domain Bacteria; phylum Bacteroidota; class Bacteroidia; order Flavobacteriales; family Flavobacteriaceae; genus Aquimarina. Next base: position 3,669 of record CALGNG010000179.1, read on the forward strand.
GAAAACTCTAGAAGGCAAGTAGAAAAAGCCTGTTTTTCTTATGTTACTCCAAAAAAAACAGCTAAACCTTTGCTAGTACATGTCTCCGAAGAAATGTTAGAAGAAATTGGTTTATCTATTGCAGATAGTACTACCAACGATTTTTTAGAAGTTTTTACAGGAAATAAGGTTTGGGAAGGTATGGATCCTTATGCTATGTGCTATGGAGGACATCAGTTTGGGAATTGGGCAGGACAATTAGGAGACGGTAGAGCCATTAATCTAGGAGAAATTACCCATAACTCCAAACGATGGGCTTT
>CALGNG010000180.1 GCA_937958735.1 uncultured Aquimarina sp.
TCCGCTAGTACGGGTATCTTCGGCAAGGATAAGGTCTACCTCTTTTAATACTTCTATTGCTCTAAAGGTCATGTCCTTTAAATTACCAATAGGGGTGGGTACTAAATATAATTTACTCATTTACTATTGAAAGTTACGTTCTATTAAATCCCAAAAGCGTAACTCGTAGGCTTCTTTACCTTCCCAATGGTTATATTCTGGTTTTACGATCTGATTAATAAATTCTTGAGCTTCTACTAAATTTTCTTTAGTATTTAATTGCGAAATCACTCGGGTTAAATCGCCATTATTTCCATTAAACAAATGGTTCTGAAAAGCTAATCTATCGTTTAATCCTATTTGGAATCCAGTATTTAAAGTATCGTTTAAAGATATTTTAGTTTTTTCCGAAAGACTATTAGTAGTTTCGGAAGAATCAAATTGAGGTAAGTCAAAACCTTCAGTTAAATCTTCCAGCTCATGTAACAATGCGGGAGCTTTTTTAGGTGTTTCTTCTGCCAAGCGATTAACCTTAGGTTCTTCTTTAACCATATTGGTTTTAGGGTCTATATTGTCCACTTCTTCTGCAGGGTCAAAGGTAATATCTAGGACTCCTTCTGCAATGTCAAAAGTAGGAAGTTCTTCGATTACCACTTCTTCTTTTTTTAGGTGATCAAAAGTAGTGCTTCCTAAAATACCAATAGTATTATCTGTAGGGGTATTATTTTTTGGAACAACCATTTTAGAGATAGGTGTAGCAATAGTATTTCTAGTTCCTACCAGATCTTGTTTAGGGCTTTTAATTTCCTTTTTTTCAGCGTAAGCTAAAACGGTTGCCTTTTCGAATAACTGCTGCGCCCTATCTTTTAATTGCTGGGTAGAAAGTGAGCTGTCGTTAAGAATAGCTGTGGCAAGTACTTTAAGTTCGTTTAATAATGGTTCTTTCATGAGCTACAAAATTGATGCTGCCACTAATTTACAGTTTATATATGTAACGACCAGCCTCGCTTTACAGATTGATAGCGTAATACCATTACCGTAAAGATGGATAAAAGCATATTAAGGTTGGTATATACGCTTACAAGTTCTAAACCTATAAACACTAAACCACCAAAAATACAGACCGACGCGTATACTTCTTTTCTAAAAATTAGGGGGACCTCGTTAGTTAATACATCTCTAATTACTCCACCAAATGCTGCCGAAACAGCTCCCATAAGCAATGCAATAGGTATAGATAATCCTACGCCTAAGGTTTTTTGGACACCTAAAATGGTAAACATACCCAGTCCTAATGTATCAAAAAGAAACATGCTTTTTGGTAGTCTGGTAATTTGTTTTTTAAACAAGTAGGTAAGTATTACAGCTAGTAATATGGCATACAGATAGTTAAGATCTAGCATCCACCCTGCAGGAGTTTCGCCAATTAGCATGTCTCTTAACGACCCTCCTCCTACTGCGGTAACCAAGCCTATAATAATAGAGCCTACCAAATCGAACTTATGCCTAATTGCGGTAAGTACGCCACTAATTGCAAAAACTAATGTGCCTATAATATCAATTATATATACCCAACTCATAAATTGAATTTGATCTATTTTACAGACACAAAATTACGCTTATTATTAATTATATTTGTAGTCAGGCTAATTATTTAGAGTAAATAACACTATTTAGAAGTATTTATGTTTCTTGAAAACTCCTTAAAACCCTATACCCATTCTGGGTGGGGCGAAGTTATCTGTGGTTCTATGTTTTCTGGTAAAACCAAAGAATTAATAAGAGGGTTAAAGCGTGCCCAATTTGCAAAACTTAAGGTGGAAACCCTTGTCTATTATAGACACCGCAAAAATATTAACAACAGTTTAGTTATGCTAGGCGAAAGCCAAGAATACGAACCTTTAAGTAGGGCGGTTTTCTACAAAACAAAACAAGCTTTAAAAAATACGTTTTAATGAGTGCCATACTAGAAATTAACCTATCGCATTTAACCCATAATTATAATTATTTACGTTCTAAAACAGTAAAAAATGTAAAATTTTTGGCGGTAATAAAAGCTTTGGCTTATGGTAGTGATGCAATACAAATTGCGAAACATTTAGAGGCTTTAGGTGTAGATTACTTTGGTGTGGCTTATGCCGAAGAAGGGGTGGAATTGCGAAAAAAAGGAATTACCACGCCTATATTAGTGTTCCATGCACAGCCAGATAATTACTCGGATATTATAGAAAATAATTTAGAACCTAATTTGTATAGTCTAAGAACCATTAAGATGTTTGATGGTTTGTGCAAGGAATTAGGAATAGAAAATTACCCTGTACATATCAAGTATAATTCGGGATTAAATAGATTAGGGGTTGCAAAAGAAGATATTCCTAGTATCCATACTATTATAGATAAAGGTAGATTACAAATTACTTCTGTGTTTTCCCATTTAGCAGCAAGTGAAGATTTAGAGGAAAGAGCATTTACTTTAGCACAAGTCGAAAACTTTCAGGTATTTCTAACCCAATTTTTACAACCAATTATCAATACACCTATAATCCACCAATGTAATACTTCTGGTACTTTAAATTATCCCGAAGCCCATTTTAGTATGGTGCGTGCTGGTATTGGTTTATATGGGTATGTTAACGATAGTAATTTAAAACCTATAGCTTCTTTAACTGCAAAAATATCACAAATTCAGATCCTAAAACCAGGAGAATCTTTAG
>CALGNG010000181.1 GCA_937958735.1 uncultured Aquimarina sp.
ATCATATCTGGTCTTCCTCCTGTTACACCACTAGTTTGATTGGGCTGTTGCAAAGAATGGGTAACATCCAAAACAGTAGTCCCATATTGTTTCATAGTAGGGATTCCTCTAAAGTCTACTACCATATCTTGGTAACCAAACATGGTTCCCCGATCTGTAATCATAGCATTATTATTACCACTATCTTGCACTTTCCTAATAGCATGCTGCATTGCCTCTGGACTCATAAATTGTCCTTTTTTAAGGTTTACAGTTTTTCCTGTTTTTGCTGCAGCAACCACCAAGTCTGTTTGGCGTACCAAAAAAGCAGGGATTTGTAAAATATCCACATATTGCGCGGCTCTTTCTGCATCTTCGTTAGTATGTATATCTGTTACAGTAGGCACATTAAAGGTTTCCGAAACTTTACGTAGAATTTTCAAAGCTTTTTCGTCTCCAATACCAGTAAAGCTGTCTACTCTACTTCTATTCGCTTTTTTAAAAGACCCCTTAAATACGTAAGGAATCTTAAGATCGCTAGTTATTTTAACTACTTTTTCTGCAATACGCAAGGCCATCTCCTCCCCTTCTATAGCACAAGGCCCTGCTAGAAGGAAAAAATTGTTGGATTCTATATTTGTTAACTGGGCTATATTATTTAACTCCATTTATGTTTTTTTTGCTAAAGTAATTTAATTCCTCCAAAATAGCTTTTGATGTAAGAATTTACTTCCTGACAAATAAATTCTATAAGGCAATTTTAAACAAGCTAAGCCATCTTTAACATAAAAAGATTAAAGATTAGTCTTAACTAATGAAAACTTATTAATTACAACATCTAAATATTAACTAAAACCTATGTATTAGTCCCTATAATTACACTTTAATTAAATTATTAACATTCTTTAAAAAATTGGTGAAAATTGATTAGTGTGTTATTTACCAAATAACCTTACCTTTGCGCCAAATTATAGCACAAGCTTTATGAGTACACCTATTAAAAATATTGCGATTGTCGCACACGTTGACCACGGTAAAACTACGTTGGTTGATAAAATTATGTATCACTGCCAATTGTTTCGTGAAAACGAAAATACTGGAGATTTAATTTTAGATAATAACGATTTGGAACGTGAGCGTGGAATTACCATTACCTCTAAAAACGTTTCGGTTACTTATAAAGGAACTAAAATAAATATTATTGACACTCCTGGTCACGCTGATTTTGGTGGAGAAGTAGAGCGTGTACTAAATATGGCAGATGGTGTACTACTTTTAGTAGATGCTTTTGAAGGACCAATGCCACAAACACGTTTTGTTTTACAAAAAGCTATTGATTTAGGTTTAAAGCCTTGTGTAGTTGTAAACAAAGTAGATAAAGAGAACTGTACACCAGAAGAAGTTCACGAAAAGGTATTTGACCTTATGTTTGAACTAGGTGCAGAAGAGTGGCAGTTAGACTTCCCTACCGTATATGGTTCGGCTAAGAATAACTGGATGAGTAACGATTGGAAAAATCAAACCGATAATATTGAGCCATTATTAGATATGGTATTGGAACACATTCCAACACCTAAGTTTGAAGAAGGTAACACTCAAATGCTAATTACTTCTTTAGACTTCTCTTCTTTTACAGGACGTATTGCCATTGGTAGATTACAAAGAGGTTCTTTAAAAGAAGGACAACAAATCTCTTTAGTAAAAGCAGATGGTTCTATTATAAAATCTAAAATTAAAGAATTACATAGTTTTGAAGGACTTGGGCGTAAAAAAGTAGAATCTGTAGTTACAGGTGATATTTGCGCTTTAGTTGGTTTAGAAGCTTTTGATATTGGTGATACTGTTGCCGATTTTGAAAACCCTGAAGGATTAAAAACTATTGCTATAGACGAACCTACAATGAGTATGTTATTTACTATAAACGATTCTCCTTTCTTCGGAAAAGATGGAAAGTTTGTAACATCTCGACACATTAAAGATCGTTTAAATAAAGAATTAGAAAAAAACTTAGCATTACGTGTTAACGAAACAAATAGTGCCGACAAGTTTTTAGTATTTGGACGTGGGGTATTACACCTTTCTGTTCTTATCGAAACAATGCGTCGCGAAGGTTACGAACTTCAAATTGGTCAACCACAAGTAATCATCAAAGAAATTGATGGGGTTAAATGTGAACCAGTAGAAGAATTAACTATAGATTTACCTGAAACAGTTTCTGGTAAAGCTGTGGAAATGGTTTCTCTTAGAAAAGGAGAACTTTTAAGCATGGAAGCTAAAGGAGAACGTATGATTTGTGAATTCTTAATTCCTTCTAGAGGAATTATTGGATTAAGAAATCAATTACTTACCGCTACTGCCGGAGAAGCAATTATGTCTCATCGTTTTACAGAATATCAACCAATGAGAGGTGGTATCCCAGAACGTCAAAACGGTTCTCTTGTTTCTATGGAATTAGGAAAAGCTATACCTTATTCTATCGATAAATTACAAGATAGAGGTCGTTTCTTTGTAGAGCCTGGAGAAGATATTTACGAAGGTCAAGTTATCGGGGAAAACTCTCGTGGAGATGATATGACAGTAAATATTACTAAAACTAAGAAAATGTCTAACGTACGTTCTTCTGGAGCAGATGATAAGGCTAAAATTGTACCAGCAATTAAATTTTCTTTAGAAGAAGCTTTAGAATTTATACAAAAGGATGAGTACGTAGAAGTTACACCAAACTTTTTAAGACTACGTAAAGTATATCTTACAGAAAATGAACGTAAGCGTAATAAAATTGCTTAGCACCATACTATTTTATTTTAAAAGCCGTTTAAATATTTAAGCGGCTTTTTTTTATTTAAATTTTCCTTAAGAAACATAAGAGAAGCCTAATCGATTATTATATTAGCTACTAAAACTGTAATTCTTAGATGACATTTGAAATACTCTTATCTACAATGTATAGAACCGATCTTGGTTTTTTAGATACTATTTTCAAGTATAATCCATTATCCAATTATAATGTTCTAATTATAAACCAAACAGAACCCAACAAACTTTTAAAATCTAAAGATCCTAATATTAGAGTTTTTAATTCTTTTGAAAGAGGAACCTCTGCTAGTAGAAATTTAGCCATTAAAAATGCTAAAGGGGATATCTGCTTATTTGCCGATGATGATACAACTTTTAAACCCAATTTTAATCAAATAATAATTAGTGCTTTTAAACAATACACAGAAGCTTATTTATTAAGTTTTGAAACAGTTTCTCAAGAAGGTATACCACACTTAGAATATCCAAAAAAAGGCCTACACAACAAGAAAACATTAAAAACAGTACATATGACAGGTATGGCTATACGAAGAGAAAAACTAGTAGCCGCCAACATTTTTTTTAATGCTTATTTTTCTCTTGGAGGTCTGTTTAGCGGCGGAACAGAATATATTTTTCTTAGAGATGCTTATGCTAAAAACTTAAAAGCCTATCACATCTCTAAAGCAATTGTAGAACATGACGAGGTTTCTTCCGGAAAAGCAATAGCTTGCGACCGGGTATTACACACCAACTCTGCCAGAATAAATCACTTCCATGGCTCTATAAAATCTAGGCTTTATTTATTTAAATATCTCTTTTTTTTAATTCGAAAAAAAATGATCACTTTTTCTGAAATAAAGCAAAAATATTGTGTAGGATTAAAAGGCATCACAGATTACGAAGATTTATTAAAAAAAGGTCTAATTAAAAGACAACTCTAAATTATGACCACAATAAAAGATTGTAAAATAATTCAAATTCCAAAAAAATTAGATCACAGGGGTAATTTAGCTGTTATTGAGAAAGGTGCTATACCCTATGATTTTAAGCGTGTTTATTACCTCTATGACATTCCTAGCGAAGCTTCTAGAGGGGGACATTCCCATATTAAACAGCAGGAGTTTTTAGTAGCACTTAGCGGTAGTTTTGATGTGGTGTTAAAAGATGGTCGTAATATAAAAAAAATTACCTTAAACAAACCCGGAGAAGGTTTATTTATAGATAAAGCTATCTGGAGAGAATTAGATAATTTTTCTTCTGGTGCTGTATGCCTAGTACTGGCTTCCGATGTTTTTAGCGAAGAAGATTATATTAGAGATATACAACTATTTATGGATAGTAAAAAGTAACTCTTATTTGTATATTAAAAGGTGTATTTTTTTATCTTCTAAAAATTTTTTAAAATTAATTAATAACCGAAGCCCTATAACAGGTATTCTTAACAACAGTTTTTGCTTAACATTAAAACTATTACAATCTATTTGATTTTTTAATATCTCATACAAATCTAAACGATTCATAATTTTACTTTTAATCATTAAATCAAAACGATTTGCATCCATAAATTTCTTTAAAAAAGGAGCCGATTTCTCTTCTACAATATAGTTTTGAGTAAATTTAAAAAGGCTATTAATGTTATTTTGACTAGAAAGACTCCCTAGAACTTCTTTATTATAAATAGCTCCTATATTTTTATTGAAAACAAAAGGATATTTTAACCCTAATCTAATCCATAAATCGGTATCCTCCCCAGAAGTTAATTCTTCATTAAAAACCAAATCGTCTTTTAAAATATCTTTTTGGATGCAAACAGAAGAAGCACAAATTAAAGTACTAGGCAAACTACATTTAAAATAATTTTTAACCAAAACAATATCCTCGCCTTCTGGAAGATTGGATATATAGGTTGGTTTGTAACTATTCTCTTTTAATTTATATTTATAGTTATTACCAAAAACAAATTCTAAAGGATATTTTTTTATTGCATTTTTAAAGTCTTGTAAATGATTAGGTAACCACAAATCGTCTGCATCCAATAAAACAATATATTTTCCTTTAGATTTTTTTATTCCGTTATTTCGAGCAGTAGAAACCCCCTTATTGTTTTGATGTACAATTCTTATTCTAGAATCTTTAATAGTTAACACATAATCGCAACTGCTATCTGTACTACCATCGTTTATTATAACTACTTCAAAATTACTATAGGTCTGTTTTAAAACACTCTCTAAGGTAGCTTTTATATACTTCTCTTTATTATACAGTGGAATTACAATACTAAAAAAAGGGGATTCTAAAAATACCGACATAAACTTAGATTATAAGAAGTTATTTTTTTCATAATAAAAATAATATCCCAATCTATACAAATCAAAACAAAACATAGATGGCGAATCTGATAGCAAGTTTTTTTCAAAAAAAGACTTTGATATTTTATAAAATGGAGGGAAAATAAATCCCAAATTTAATTTTTGTATTCTATTCGCCAACCAGGTTATCTTTGTATAATCGGTTTCTAAAAGCGCATCGTTTAAAAAACCTTGTCTTACTTCTATCGATTCTAAAGATTTCTTTAAAAAGATCTTACTGGTCTCTAATCCTAAATGCACTACAACATTGTCTACATGATCTACTTTGATCTTTTTATTTTTAGCATCCATAGAAAACAAGGTATCCTCGCACCTTAGATTTGGAATTTCCTCATTAAACCTTAATCTTTTAGAAACCTCTTTTTTTATTAAAAAATTAAGAGTTAAAAAATTAATATAAGGCCTTTTACTTCTTTCCTTAACACTTACAGCTTCTCTAGCATTCCCATACTTCCAACGTAATAATTGATTTTTTTCGGGCTTTTGTTCTTGATATACAATACCTCCATAAATTATTTCATAATTAGTATCTAATAGCTGAATATATTTTTTAATAAAAGAATCCCATTTAGGCAATACATCTGCATCCAAAAACAGTAAATTTTGATACAAAGCCTCTTCTGCCAATAAATTACGAATGGCACTTCTACCTATATTATTTTTTAAAGGCAAAAACCTACCCAACTCTACTTTATTCAAGTAATCTTGATTTGCTATACAAATAGCACGATCCGTAGAATAATCATCGGCAACCACTACTTCATAAGCTATTGTTTCTTTTTTTAATTGGTCTACAATCTTAGAGACTAAAGGTATTATGTTATAATTAAAAGTGGGAATAAGGATACTAAGCATTTATAGAAATTTAGCCTAAAATTACAATAAAATAAATATCTTGTAAACAATAATTTAACTTTATGCGCACTTATAATCGTAAAGAAATAGCTTCTTTAATTTATTCCAAATTATTAACCGATTTGGAACCTATTAAAAAACAATATCTAAGCTCTAAAAATAAAATTGGTTATTTTTTTATCGATAATTTATTACCCGATGATATTGCCCAATCCATTTATAAAGCTTTTCCTTTAACACAAAAAACAGTCTTAAAAAAAAGCTTGAAACAGCGCAAGCATATTGCTGTACAAATGAATGAGTACGATGCCCTGTTGGAAGAAGTTATTTATGCATTTCAAGATCCTAAGGTAGTTGCCATTATTGAAGGTATTTGCGATCTAAAAGACCTATATCCCGACGAATATTTATATGCTGGAGGAATTTCCATGATGCGAGAAGCCAATTTTCTAAATCCACATTTAGACAACTCTCACGATATAGATAGAAATAGATGGCGTGCTTTAAATCTACTCTATTATGTTACTCCTAATTGGGATATAGAAAATGGAGGGAATTTAGAATTGTGGCCTAATGGACCTAAAAAAAATCCTGTTACCATCCATTCTAAGTTTAACCGACTAGTTATTATGGCTACACACAACAAATCTTGGCATTCTGTAAGTCCTGTAAAAATAGATGGTGTTAGGTGCTGTGTGTCTAATTACTATTTTAGTAAACAACCTTTAATAGAAGATTCTAAATTCCATGTTACTACATTTAGAGGTAGACCAGAACAAAAATTGCGTAATGCTTGGCTTTCTTTGGATTCTATTTTAAGAATGCAAATCCGCAAGCTATTTAAAAAAGGCATTATAGAAAACCCCCATAAATACAAAAAAGAGGACTAGTAGTTATACTACTGCCTCTTTTAATCCTATTATTGCTTGTTTTGGATCTCTTGCTCCAAAAACAAAACTACCTGCAACCAGTACATTAGCTCCTGCTTCTGTTAATTTTTTAGCATTATCTGTAGTAACACCTCCATCTATTTCTATATATAGATTTGAATTTACTTCTTTTGATAATTCTTTTAAGCTTTTTATTTTTTGATATGTGTTTTCTATAAAAGATTGCCCTCCAAAACCTGGATTCACACTCATAATACACACCAAATCTATATCCGATATTATATTTTTAAGAAGCTCTACATTAGTATGCGGATTAAGAGCTACACCCGCTTTTACTCCGTAAGAATGTATTAACTGTATAGTCCTATGGAGGTGCGTACAGGCTTCGTAATGCACCGTAATAATTTCTGCTCCTAGGTCTACAAATGCTTTAATGTATCGATCTGGATTTTCTATCATAAGATGTACATCTAATCTTTTTTTAGCATGCTTTTGTATCGCTTCTAAAACAGGCATACCAAAGGATATATTGGGTACAAACATACCATCCATAATATCTACATGAAACCAATCTGCTTCACTTTCATTAATCATTTCTATGTCTCGTTGTAAATTTCCAAAATCAGCTGCTAATACCGACGGAGCTACAATTATATCTTTCATCTTTAACTATTTTAATCTATTCTAAAAGCAATAAAGCTATCTTTTTTCAAAGATAGCTTTATTAATGTATTTAGTAAATAGTCTAATTAACGAGTTATAAACTCTTTTATTAATAACACTATTTTATTAGGATTATCCCAAATATGTTTTTAAGATTTTACTTCTAGAAGTATGCTTTAATCTTCTTATTGCTTTTTCTTTTATCTGGCGAACACGCTCGCGAGTTAAATCGAAAGTTTCTCCTATTTCTTCTAGCGTCATAGGGTGTTGATCTCCTAAACCAAAGTATAAACGAATTACATCTGCTTCACGCGGAGTAAGAGTTTCTAACGCTCGCTCTATTTCTGTACGAAGCGACTCGTGCATTAACTCACGATCTGGATTAGGTGATTCTCCAGAACGTAATACGTCGTAAAGATTAGAATCTTCTCCTTCTACTAATGGAGCATCCATGGATACGTGACGGCCAGAATTTTTCATAGACTCTTTTACATCGCTAATAGTCATGTCTAACTCGTTAGCAATTTCCTCTGCACTTGGTGGGCGCTCGTGAGATTGTTCTAAAAAGGCATAGGTCTTATTAATCTTATTAATAGAACCAATTTTGTTTAGCGGCAAACGTACAATACGTGACTGCTCTGCTAAAGCTTGTAATATAGATTGACGAATCCACCATACAGCATAAGAGATAAATTTAAAACCACGGGTTTCATCAAAACGTTTTGCTGCTTTGATTAAACCTAAATTACCTTCGTTTATTAAATCGGGTAACGTTAATCCTTGATTTTGATACTGTTTTGCTACAGATACCACAAAACGTAAATTGGCTTTAGTTAACTTATCTAAAGCACGCATATCGCCTGCTTTAATTCGCTGTGCTAATTCTACCTCTTCATCGGCAGTAATTAAATCTACTTTACCTATTTCTTGTAAATATTTATCTAAGGATGCGGTTTCTCTATTAGTAACCTGTTTGGTAATTTTTAGCTGTCTCATTCAGTGGATCTAGATTAATACTTTTACTCTAACTCTATATACTAATACGTACAATTCTTAATTTTTGTTACAAAAAAAGTTTCTTTTATTTTAAAAGCATTCAATATCTTATAGTTAACTTTAATAAATCACCTAATAATGGCTTTATAAACCGTTATTAAAAGTAAAAATGGCGAAAGATAAACTCCTACGCCATTTTTAAATCTTAATTTAAACTAACCACTACTCCACAATAATTTTCTTAATAGATAAAATTTGGTTGTTTTGTTTGGTTTTCACAAAAAATACCCCCTTTAAATTAGAAATGTCTATTTTTATGGAGGTACCGCCTACTACTTCACTTAAAAATACTTTACCTGTTAAATCTATTATAGATATAGTACTTATACCTGTACCGCTCAAACCTTCTACTCTAATAAAATCTTTTGCAGGATTGGGATGGATATAAACCTCCAAAGCTTTTCCTATGTTTTTAGCACTAGAGCTTACTCCCCAATTAAAAATTGCGGTAGCTATCTTATTTGGAGCCGTTACCTGTAAAGGATTATTTGTCTGATTACTTACCGAAGCATAATTATTATTTATCCTACTTTTTAAACTAATTCCATTATTATTAGATGGTTCTACTAAAAACTGCTGACGTCTAAAAATACGATTACTTCCTGCCCTAAGTGGATTACCTGTCGTGTTAACGGTTGTTACATACCTATTATTATTTACAGATTGGAAAGCTAAAAAACCATTCTCTGCATCGACAACTAAAAATTTTTCTCTATTTCCTATAGTATTAGAATTAGCCACCAAAGCATTTTTTGTATTGCTTGCCGAAACATATTTACCATTACTTGCTTGTAGCCAAATTGTACTGCCTACTACAGGCAATGTCACATCTACTTCTTCTACAGGTGTCTCCTCTGTATTAGACATATAATCTACTGCATTAAAATTATTAGGAAAAGTTTTTTCGAAATTTGGTAATTGTTCTGTTTCCCATGTTTCAATCCAATTTAAGGTAGGATTGTCAAAAAAATGTGGATAGGTATGCCCCCAACTCCACTCGTATGCAGATCTAATCATTTCATTAGCTATTCGAGAATTAGCTTCTATAACATTATTGGTTTCGTTAATATCGTTTTCCAAATCGTATAAATAAAAACTTCCTCTACCTGGAGACCATAGTTTCCAATTGTTCTGAACTACAGAAATGTAATTATTTGTTCCTTGATGCATCATCCCAAAAATAGGAGTATTAAGCCTAGCATTGGTTCTAGTTTTTATATTATCTAAAATATCCAAACCATCGATATTTTTTGTGGAAGGTATAGTTACTCCTGCTAGATTACTTAAAGTTGGATATAAATCTAAAGCTGTTACTACATAATCATAATTACCCTGTGGTAAATTTCCTTTAGGCCAATGAAAAAACATAGGAACCCTCATACCTCCTTCAAAAGTCGTGGTCTTCCCTCCTCTTAGTGGTGCATTATTTCCACTAGCATTGTTTAACCTTCCTCCATTATCACTTAAAAATACAATTAAGGTATTATCGTATTCTCCTGTTGCTTTAAGCTTATCTACAATTTTCTTAACTCCTCTGTCTACACCATAAACCATGGCAGAATAATTGTGCCTAGCATCACTAGAAAATCTAACGTTATTTAAAGCTTCTTGTACAGCTCTCTTATCCGAATTCGTAGCTTGTTCTGGCGTATGGGGAGCATTATAAGACATAATTAAGAAAAAGGGATCTTTATCGTTGGCTTCCGAATTATCTATAAAATCGATCCCTGCATCCGTTAACATATCGGTGATATACAAATTATTTTCGTATCCCGTTTCTGGTGCAAAAGATTGATTAAGCATTAAAGGGTCTCTATAATCGTAGGTACCTTCACGCTTTGGCGAAAAATTTGCAATTCTTGTAAAAGCATTGGTATGGTACTCGTGTCC
>CALGNG010000182.1 GCA_937958735.1 uncultured Aquimarina sp.
TGGTTTTCCTGCCGGGTTTATAGAAAATATTAAAGCTAGTACGGCTGCAACATGCAGTACTAACGTAGGCACTATTACTAGCTACACAGCAAGTTTTTAAATATAAAGATGGGTTATAGAGAATAGTTAATAAGGTCTATATAAAGCAAAGGGTAGGAATCTTAGATTTCTACCCTTTGTGTTTTATGTGTTATTTAAATTTGTAATATAAAAACGTATAAATAGGTAAATTAAATTTAGGATTTTATTTCTTTTTATATTTTAAAATTTCTGCGGCATATTCCATTAATTCGGTTTTACTGTTTTGGTAATATAATTCAAAAATTTCGAACTGTTCTTCAATTTCTTGATGCCTCCTTTTGTATTCGCTATCGCATTTAGCATCGCTACATTCTAATATACCTGCAATTTTGTTTTTATGATGCTTTACAAGTGCTAAGAGTTCGTTGGATTTGGTTTTAGAGGTCATCATCTTATGCTCTAACTCCTCGTGGGTATCAAATAGACCCTTTGTATAAGGGGTAAAAGTGCAAGACTTTAATAGATCTTTAGATAAAAAATTAATCTCGTATTGGATAAAAGCCAAATTGGTATTCCATTTTTTTATGTCTTTATGTGACTGCTCTAAAGGTTCTTTGGGTATTTCAAGTATATTTTTCATAACGCTATTTTTTTGTTTTACTATAAAGTTACAAGCAAAAAAATAGAATAATGAATTAGATAGATGTTATTTGTCTAATTTTAACACGTAAGTGTCTTATTATTAGTTATTTTGTGTCGTGTTTGTTGTGAGATGTGTTTTTGGAAATAAGAAAAGTAGATAAAAGAAAATAAGGCTGTCTAAAAAAATTGATTTTTTAGACAGCCTTATTAATTAAATATTAAATAATCGATACCGATTATTTAGATTTGGTGTTTTTATAGACTATTTTTTGTTAATGATACTTTCGTAATCATCGTAAGCAATTTTCCCTCCAAAAAGATCTTTAGATTTACTAATTATAGAAGAGGTATCTGCAGAAGAAAAACCAAGACCAATAGCATATTTATTTACTAATTTTTCTTCGTTTGGATCCATCTGGTTATCTGCATATATAATTTTAAATAAATCGTACAAACGTTCTAAGCGTTCAAATTTATTATTTGGTGGATTAATAGGATAACGATTAGGAGTTTCTAAAATTTCGTCAAATTCAGAACTGTCCACATCTAATTTTCGTGCTAAACGCTTTAATAAAGCTAGTTCGTTTTCATTTATAGCACCGTCGGCTGCCGCTAATGTTACAATAGAGGCAAAATGTCCAAGGTTTTTTTTGTGTTTTCCGCTATCGAATAAATCGTTAAATGACATATTTATTATTTTAAGAATGCAAATATAAGTAAAGAGAGTGAACTCAAGATGTATTTAGAGGCTCTATTTTAATTCAATATTAGTAGTTTTTTTATAGTTTTCTCCACGGATGGCTATAAATTCTTTTTTTAATTCTTCTAATATTTTAGGATGCTTGGTAGCTATATTATTTTGTTGTCCAATATCTTCTTTTAGATTGTAAAGTTGGAAGTCGTCGGAGTTACCAGGTTCTATATTTACTTTGCTCATTACTTTAGGGCCTTTGTAAGGTGGTATTAATGCCCAATCTCCTTTACGTAGAGCAGTGCGTGTATTGGCTTCTAAAATTAGTTTATTACGGCCTGTATCGCTTTTCCCTAAGAATACATCTATTAAATTTTTACTGTCTGCAGTAGTTGTTTTTATATTAGTTAGAGAGGCTAAAGAAGCCAATAAATCCATCTGGCATACCATAGCATTAGATACTTTAGGTTTTATGGTTCCTTTCCAATAGGTAATAAACGGGACACGTGTTCCAGCTTCAAATAAGCTGTATTTTCCACCTCTTAAGGGACCTGCAGGGAGGTGGTTTCCTAATTTTTCTACCGCATCGTCGTAATACCCATCATTTAAAACTGGGCCATTATCGCTAGAAAATACAATTAAAGTGTTTTCTAATAAATGCTCTTCTTCTAAGGTTTTAATTAATTGTCCAATATTCCAATCGGCCTCTACAATAACATCTCCTCTAGGACCCATTCCGGATTTTCCTACAAAACGGGGGTTTGGAGTACGGGGTACATGTGGTTGTTGCATGGCATAATATAAAAAGAAAGGATTCTTTTTATGTTTTTGTTCTTTAATATATTTTTGGGCTTTAGCTAAAAAATTATCGGCCATATCTTCGTCCATCCATTTGGCTTTTTCTCCCCCCTTCATATATCCAATACGTGGTATACCGTTAATAATACTGCTATTATGTCCATGATGCCACTTCATACGTAAAAGTTCTGGGTTGTCTTTTCCGTTAGGCTGTCCTTCAAAGTTTTTGGCGTAGTTAATTTCTATAGGGTCTTTGGGATCTAAGCCTTCTACCAGACCATTTTTAATATATACGGTAGGAACTCGGTCTTGTGTAGCGGCCATTATATAAGAGTAATCAAAACCTACCTGATTAGGGCCTGGACTAATTCCTGTATTCCAATCTATAATTCCTGTTCCTAAACCTAAGTGCCATTTACCAACTACTGCAGTATGGTAGCCTTTTGTTTTTAACATTTTAGGAATCGTATTTTGCTGGGTGCTAATTACTAGAGGAGCGGTGCCAGGTAAAATTTTAGCTTTTTTATTTCTCCAAGGATAGGTACCTGTTAAAAGGCCATACCTACTAGGCGTACAAGTAGCCGATGTAGCATAACCATTGGTAAACTTAATACCTTGGTTAGCTAAACGATCTATATTTGGGGTTTGTAATCTAGGGTCTGCACCATAAACACCAAGATCTCCATAACCTAAATCATCGGTATAAATTACTACAATATTGGGCAGACTATCTGGAGTAGTGGTCTTGGGAGTAGTTTGGGGGGCTTTATTTATATGGGTAGTGTAGGATTGTTTACAAGATAGAAATAGAGCAGAACCTGATAGAGCAAGTAGAAAGAATAGATGTTTCATTTGTAATTTATAAATTGAGACATCAAGATACAGAAAGCATTGATATCATAAAAGCAAAATGTAGGAATCGTATAACTTTAGTACATAATACCAGCTATATATGCTAAAATCCAAGTATGGTTTTAGATATATAGAAGAATAAAAATATTCCAAAAATATCGTTACTAGTGGTAATAAAGGGACCAGTAGCAATGGCGGGATCAATACCGCGTTTGTCTAAAATAATTGGGACAAAAGTTCCAATAAGTGCGGCTAATATAATAACACATAGCATAGAAAGTGCAATAGTAAAACTAAAAGCTTGATCTAGACCAGTTATAGTGCCAAATATAATAACTAATAGAGCCAGAGCCAGACCATTAATAAGGCTTAAGCCTACTTCTTTTACCAAACGGTTAAGCAAACTACCCTTTACATTATCGTTAGCTAAACCTTGTACAATAATGGCGCTAGATTGTACACCAACATTACCAGCCATGGCAGCGATTAGTGGAGTAAAGAAAAATAGTTTAGAATACTTTACTAAGGCATCTTCAAAACCTTCCATAATATAAACACTTCCAAGACCACCTAATAGGCCTAAAACAAGCCAAGGTAAACGTGCTTTGGTAAGTTCCCAAATACCATCATCGGCTTCGACATCACTGGAGATACCAGCAGCCATTTGGTAATCTTTTTCGGCCTCTTCCTTTATAAAATCTACAATATCGTCTATAGTAATCCTACCTTTTAGACGGCCAGCTTCGTCTACCACGGGAATGGCTTCCAAATCGTATTTTTGCATAATACGAGCCACTTCTTCTGCTTCGGTATTTACACTTACAAAGTCTACTTTTGGGATATATATTTGTTTAATGTTTTTGCTGGGTTGCGCCATCATTAAATCCCTAAGAGATAGGCGACCTTTAAGTTTGTTATGGTC
>CALGNG010000183.1 GCA_937958735.1 uncultured Aquimarina sp.
GGGTCATCCCACATAATCCATAAAGAAATGGTTGCACCAGCAGGAATGGTTAATGCTTGTGCAATATCATTGTTTCCAAAATCTAGCAACTCTCCTCCAGCAGGGCCAATAATATTAGTTGCTACATAGTTGTTTTCATAAGAGGCTCTATCAGAATTTCCTGCGGAAGAAAAATAAGATACCCCTTTTGAAGCCACTTCGTTAACAGCACCACCAATAGCTCCATCCTGAAAATAGCTTTCTGTAAAATAAGAAACATCATCTACAATAATATCGCATCCAGCAGCTTCAAGAGCTCTAATTCCAGCTGCAAAATCAAGTTGCCCATCGAAAGCAGTATAAAAGAATAATTCTGCGCCTGGTGCTACATCGTGTATTAGTTCTGCCATAGCTCTTCCTTCGTCACTACCATCTGCACTAGGAAGATCTTTTAAAACAGTAACCGGAGTGGTGTAACCATTTGGATTATCTAAACCAGGTAAATCGCCTAAAGTTACAGAGTTTGAAGCACCCCCTAAAGAGTTATAACTGTCGGATAAAATTCCTATTTTAATTCCTCTTCCATCAAAACCAAAGTTATTCATAATAGAATCGGTTAACATAGAGCGGCCTCCTTCGCTGTCTACTACCCCAACATTAAGCTTAGGTTTTAATTCTGCTGTAGCTATTTTTAGATGTTTTAAATTTTTTAATTTGTCAATAGACCCTATATCTATTTTTCCACAAATTAGATTATTAACCACTACACATTCTTTGGCATCGATGGTTAATAATTCGTCTAAAAGAGAGGTTACTTTAGTTTTTGGAGATGCAATAAAAGCAATAGCCCCATCTTTAATAATAAAACGATCTAACTTTGTGGGATCTTTTAAAAGTAATTTAAAGCCTAGGCCAAGTTTAGAATTGGCTTTAATGGACGTAATTTGTTCCTTTTGCGCTTTGCTTAATTCATATTTTTGAGCATTTAATGATGTAATTAGCAAAAACGTGAGTAACAGGGAGTTGAATACATTGGTTTTCATGGTTTTCCATTTTTAGAATTAAAATTATTTTTTTGATTGTTTAAACATAGCCAGTCTATGTGTTTTTGTTTTTTAAGTGCTCTATTTGTTTTAATTTTATTATCATAGGCTGTTTGATGTTTAAATTCAACTCAAAACTACTTTTTTAAAGACATTTTTAAAATCAACTATAATGTTAGAATTAAAATGAAATTCAATTATTACAACTTTAGTCTTTAAAGGGGGGAGTTTATCAAATACTAAGAAAATGAGGGCTAAAAAAATACAGACTTATCTTTTTTTAAAAACTTATATATCAATACGTTAAGTCTATTGTAGGAAAAATATTATTAATTTTTTTAATATTTTTAAGTGATTTTTTTTGATAATCTTCTTTTAGCGGATAAGATTTCTAGTTTTTTAAATCTAAAGATGCTCTTAAATGGTACTATTTAATAAATAGTGTTGGAGAAATTAGGCTTAAAAAAATGATTATTTTAATCAAAACAAGAGTTTATAGTGTTGTGTTAAGGCGTTTTTTAGATGATTACTAGAGTAATTTTAATTACTAAATTTGCTTATGGATAATAGATTCTCTTAAAAAAGTAAAGAATAACCCCTTGTTTAAGCCTCTAAAAGCAATTTAAGAATCCTAATCTATTTATAAAGTTATTAGAGTTTTAAAGGAACTATAGCTAAGCTAACTTGCGTAAATTTTAATTTTTACGAAAAATGCTGCGATTGTCCCGACGGAGAAGTTTGTTGTGGCAAACTAATAATATAATTTAGAGGGTAGTACACTTAAAATTATGGAAGAACACGACTTTAAAAGCTTATGTGCTATAAGTTAATCGAATTGTTTTTTAGCTAAAAGCGATAATTTTTGACATTAATTTTTAGCAATTTTCTGCAGCATCCCGTTAAATATAAAAAAATGAAAAGGAACAAGACTATACCAGTACAACCTGCCTAATAAACCCTTGGGTCTAAAAGTTGCGGTTTGGGTAAGTACATTATTCTGGTCTATGTAAAATTCCAGCCATGCTTCGCCAGGTAAACGCATTTCGGCAAATAGGAGTAATCGTTTTTGCTTTTTATCGGCGACTAATACTCTCCAAAAATCGATGACATCTCCAGAGTCGATATGGCTTTTATGGGTACGCCCTCTACGTAGGCCTACCCCTCCAAATAGTTTATCCATATGTCCTCTTATTTTCCACATCCAATCTCCGTAATACCAGCCAGTATTGCCCCCTATAGCCCAAATGCGTTCTAGGGTTTCTTGTGGTTGGGTAACTTTAATTGTTTTTTGATCTTTTAAGCAGCCATTTTTGGGGACTTTGATGTGTTTTTGGATACTCATTTTATATCGACCACTTATTTTAGAATCTTTCCAGCTAGAAACCACTTGGTTTTGTTCGATTTTAATAAAAGCCAATTCCAAAGCTTTGGTATAGGTCATGGGTTTTATGCCTAGTACCTGTTGTAGCTTTTTGTCTTGAGCTACCACAGGAACCTTCATACTGTCTACTAAATTTATGGCTAATTTGTAGGAGGTAGAGGTTACAAAATAAAGCCAGTAAGAAGATAGTTTAGGAGTCATTATAGGTAGGGTAATTATCTTTAGAGAAATACCACGGTATTTGGCATAGAGTAACAGCATTTCTTTGTAGGTAATAACTTTAGGTCCTGCAATATCAAAACTTTTGTTGTAACAGTTTTCGTGCATAAATACCCCTGTTAAAAACAATAATATATCTCTAATACCTATGGGTTGTGTTAGTGTGTCTACCCATTTGGGAGTAATCATAAAGGGAAGCTTTTCGCAGAGGTCTCTAATAATTTCGAAAGAAGAGCTTCCAGAACCTACTATTATTCCTGCTCTTAGAACAGTTACTGGGCTTTGTCCTTGATACAATAATTGTTCTACGTTTTTGCGAGACTGTAGGTGTTTGGATAAATGGTCGTCGTTTACAATACCACTTAAATAGATTACTTGCTGGGTACTGGAGTGTGCCATATATAGATTAAAGTGCTTGGCAGATAAGGCTTCCATCCTGT
>CALGNG010000184.1 GCA_937958735.1 uncultured Aquimarina sp.
ATAGTTGCTTTAGTAAGCGTTTTAATTTTATCTTCGGTTTCTATAGTACCGTCCCAATGTGCCGAAATAAATCCACCCTTGTTTCCTAATACTTCTTTAAATTCTTCAAAATCTTGCACCTCTGTAATGTGCGAATCTCTATAATTTAAAGCTTTTGTATATAAACTTTCTTGAATTTCTTTCAGTAATTGTTCTATATGGTTTTCTAAACCTTCTTGTGGTACAGCTTCTTTAGTTAATGTATCCCTACGCGCTAATTCTACTTGGCCTTTTTCTAAATCTTTTGGCCCTATAGCAATACGTAATGGCACCCCTTGTAATTCATACTGCGCAAATTTAGCCCCTGGTCGAAAAGTATCTCTATTATCGTACTTTACTGTAATCCCCTTAGCTCTAAGTTCTTTTACAATACTATCTGCTTTTTCCGAAATTAAGGCTAATTGCTCTTCTCCCTTATAAATAGGTACAATTACTACTTGTATTGGCGCTAAGTTTGGAGGTAATACCAAACCTTGGTCATCACTATGCGTCATAATTAACGCTCCCATAAGTCTTGTAGACACCCCCCAGGAAGTTGCCCATACATGCTCTTGCTTTCCTTCTTTTGTCGCAAATTTTACATCGAAAGCTTTGGCGAAATTTTGCCCTAAAAAGTGAGAGGTTCCCGCTTGCAAAGCTTTTCCATCTTGCATTAATGCTTCTATACAATACGTATCGTCTGCACCCGCAAAACGTTCGGACTCTGTTTTACGTCCCTGTATTACTGGGATTGCCATAAAATTTTGCACAAAATCAGCATAAATCTGATTCATTTGAGCCGTCTCTGCTATAGCTTCTGTTTTTGTGGAATGGGCTGTATGCCCTTCTTGCCATAAAAATTCTGCTGTTCTTAAAAATAAACGTGTACGCATTTCCCAGCGTACTACATTAGCCCATTGATTTATTAATAATGGTAAATCTCTATAAGATTGAATCCACCCTTTATAGGTGTTCCAGATAATAGCCTCTGAAGTAGGTCGCACAATTAACTCCTCTTCTAATTTTGCATCTGGATCTGCAATAAGTTTAGCTGGATTATTAGGATCTGTCTTTAGCCTATAATGCGTTACTACTGCACACTCTTTTGCAAAGCCTTCTGCATTTTTTTCTTCGGCTTCAAATAAACTTTTTGGTACAAATAAGGGGAAATACGCATTTTGATGCCCCGTCTCTTTAAACTTTTTATCTAGTTCTGCCTGCATTTTCTCCCAAATAGCATAGCCGTAAGGTTTAATAACCATACAACCTCTTACTGCCGAGTTTTCTGCCAAATCTGCTTTGACAACCAACTCATTATACCATTTAGAGTAATCCTCGCTTCGTTTTGTTAAACCTTTACCCATAGTCTTATTTATGGCACAACTATTGTGCTTTATTTATTAAATTTGAAGTTAGCGCAAAACTAACTAAATTTAGGAAGTTCAACAATTAAAATAAATCTTATGCGATCTCTAAATATCCCCCCAAAGAAAATATTCAAAGGAATCTGTTTCGCACTAGCTTCTTTTACTCTAATTGCTTGCGGAACTTATCTACCGGTAAGTTATGACAATGATGGCATATATGATAATGGGAATACAAAAAGTATCTCCACATCAAGAGAAATTACTCCTAGCGTACAAAATACACCTAATACCTCTGCTCCAGTAGAGAGTACTCTTTTTTCTAATCAACTAAACGACTACTCCCTTATTCAAGAACAAAACGATGTTTTTACCGATGTAGAAGGATATTCTAGCAACAATTACGACTCCAATACTGTAGCTAACTCCGATAACGAAGGATTAAGACCTAGCTGGAACGACAGTTATAGCGATACCCAAACTAATGTAATTATTAACTCTGGATTTGGATACAACAACTACAGTCCTTTTTGGAATAGAGGATTTAGAAATTATAATGGATTTTATGGAGGCGGTCCTTTTTTTAATAATTATTACGGGAATCCATTTTTTAACAACAACTTTTACGGTGGATACTATGGAGGATTTTATGGCAACTTTTTTACCAACCGTCCTTACTACGGTATTCCTTATAGAAACTACAATTATTACGGAAATCGCTATTACAATACCAATAGAAATAGAATTACTCGCCAAAGCAACACTAGATACAACACCAATAGAAATACAAGAAGAACTGTAACCAGGAGTTCCTCTTCCAACAACAGGAGCTACACTCCTAGAAGCGCTACTTCCACCAACAGAAGTGGACGAGTAAATAGCTCTAATAACAGTAATACTAACCGTAGTTACACCCCTAGAAGCACTACTTCTACCAATAGAAGTGCTCGTGCAAACAGCTCTAGCAGCAGAAATACTAACAGCCGTAGTTATACCCCTAGAACCAATTCTAGCTCTTCTAGCAGAAGTTACACCCCTAGAAGTTCTAGTTCTTCTAGCCGTAGTTACACACCTAGAAGTTCCAACAGAAGTAGTAGAAGCACTAGTAGCAGAAGTTACAGACGTTAATTGCGACGCTCACCACAACTATTTATTATGAAAAAGATATATATAACATTACTTAGTGTGCTTACGCTAGGCGTACTAAGTTTTGCCCAAACTTCC
>CALGNG010000185.1 GCA_937958735.1 uncultured Aquimarina sp.
GGTTCAAAGGTTTTCCATTGGTCATACCTTAAGTTATCTACGACCACTAACAAAGTAGGCTGTTCTTTTCCTATTTCAGGCAATATTGCCTCTTTAAACAAACGATGCGTTAAAAGTGGTGCATCTGGAGCAGCCCCATCAAACCAATCCTCGTAATTGTTATTTATAAATTTACAGAACTGAGTGTTAGCTTCGTTTTTTTGAGTTTCTAAAATTTCGAACATGCTAGAATCCTCAATTCCCTCCAATTCTAATTCCCAATAAATTAAACGCTGGTACATTTCCGACCAACCATCGTAAGAATTAATCATAGCCATATCCATAGCTATTTTCCTAAACTCTTGTTGGTAATTAGAAGTTGTTTTTTCGGAAACTAACCTAGAATGATCTAAATTTTTCTTTAGACTTAGTAATATTTGATGTGGATTAACAGGCTTAATAAGAAAGTCCGCTATTTTACTCCCAATAGCCTCTTCCATAATATATTCCTCTTCACTCTTAGTAATCATTACCACAGGAAGATTAGCTTGTTTTTCTTTAAGTTCTGTTAGTGTATCTATACCCGTAAGACCAGGCATATTTTCGTCTAAAAAAACAATATCAAATTTAGTCTCGTCTATTAACTCTAAAGCTTCGGTACCACTTTGGCATTTAGTAACGGTATAGTTTTTTTTCTCAAGAAATAAAATATGAGGCTTTAATAAATCAATTTCATCATCAACCCAAAGTATATGCATGTTATTCATAAAATTCTTTTTAAAATAATCGATCTATAGCGCCGAACTTAATGTGCTACTAATATCGGAAAATGTATATTTGTTTTAATCTTAAAAATGTTATTTTTTGAAGAAAAGGAACAAGCTTAAAATATTAAACGACCCCATATACGGGTTTATTACAATTCCAAACGAATTCATTTTCGATTTAATCGAACATAAATACTTTCAACGTCTGCGAAGAATTACTCAAATGGGACTATCGCATATGGTATACCCTGGTGCACACCATACCCGTTTCCACCATGCAATAGGTTGTATGCATCTTATGCAACAGGCTGTAAGGGTACTTAAGTTTAAAGGAATTAAAATTTCTAAAGAAGAAGAGCTCGCTGTATTATCGGCCATTTTATTGCACGATATTGGACATGGACCATTCTCCCACGCTATGGAACACTCTATAGTGCATGGGGTAAGTCACGAAGATATTTCGTTACGCTTTATGGAAGCTTTAAACGACGAGTTTTCTGGAAAATTAAGTCTAGCAATTCAAATTTTTAAAGGAGAATATCCACGTAAGTTTTTGCACCAACTTATATCTGGACAATTAGACATGGATAGGTTAGACTACTTAAAACGAGATAGTTTTTATACCGGTGTAGCAGAGGGTAATGTAAATAGCGAGCGTCTTATTACAATGCTAAGTGTTGTAGACGACGAATTAGTAGTAGAAGAAAAAGGGATTTATTCTGTAGAGAAATTTTTATTATCTCGCCGTTTAATGTATTGGCAAGTATATTTACATAAAACTAGTTTAGTAGCAGAAAATGTATTAATTAGGACTTTACAACGGGCTAATTATCTTGTTGCAAATGGACATAAACTACCAGCAAGTACTGTTTTAAGTTTTTTTTTAGAACAAAAAATAAATCAAGATTCTTTTACAAAAGAGGTGTTAAACCTTTTTTCTAAATTAGACGATTACGATCTAGTTTCTGCAATAAAGGAATGGATTAGTTACGACGATAAGGTTTTAAGTACACTGTCAAGAATGCTTATTAATAGGGATTTATTAAAAATAGAAATAGGTTTAGAACCTTATACCAGCGAAAAAGTAGACTTACACCTCGATAATTTTAGAGAACAAGAAGGTTTAGATAAGGAGGAAGCCGCTTATTTTGTGTTTTCGGGATCTATTTCCAACCAAGCGTACGATTCTAAAAAGCAACACATTAAATTATTGTTAAAAAATGGAGAAACTTCAGATATTTTAACAGAAAGTGACCAATATAACTTAGAAGCACTTTCTAAAAAAGTAACCAAGTATTTTATATGTTACCCTAAGCTAGGTTTTAAATGTTAAGAACTATAATCTAATGGAGCATTTATTTCTTCCTTTTAAAACAGATATTAAAGAAATTTCTATTCCAGAAAAGTTTACGTATCCATTTAACTATATCCCACATACATTAAGCGAAGTGGCTGCAAAAGAATTACAAGAATATATAAAAACACAGACAGAATGGTTTCATAATTTTGGTATAGATAAGCAAGACTCGAAAAATGCTGTGGGCAAAATGTTTGGAGTTTTAATATGTAAAAATTCTAAAGGCAGATTAGGGCAATTGTGGGCATTTTCTGGGAAATTAGCAGAAGGGAACCAGTGGTCTAACTTTGTGCCTACTGTTTTTGATATGCTTACGCAAGAAGGGTTTTACAAGAAAGGCGAAGCAATTTTAAACAATTATAATAGAAAAATAGCTAGGATAGAGAAAAGTAAAGAGTTTGTAAAACTTTTAGGGGAGTTAAAGCAAGAGGAATTAGCCTCTAAAAAGACAATTTCGAATCAAAAAGAAAGAATTAAAGTTCTTAAAAAAGAACGCTCCCAAAAAAGAGAAGAGGCATTGTTGTTAAACTTGTCAGAAGAACAAATGCAAACCTTGCTTAGGGAATTAAATGAAGAAAGTAAAAAAGAAAACATTATCTTAAAAAAAATAAAAAAACATAATGAAACATCGTTAGACTTTTTAAAGCAAAAAGTAGCTATTTTTTCTAATGAAATTAAAATATTAAAAGAGACAAGAAAAAAAAAATCGGCTCAATTACAAGAACAACTTTTTAAAGAATATGCTTTTTTAAATATAAAACAAGAAACCAAAAGTTTGGGAGCTATTTTTGATGTTATTCCTCCAGCTGGAGCGGGGGAGTGTTGTGCACCCAAATTATTGCATTATGCTTTTAAGAATCGATTAAAACCAGTGGCTATGGCAGAGTTTTGGTGGGGAAAATCGCCCAATTCGGAAATAAGAAAACATCAAAACTTTTACCCTTCTTGTAGGAGTA
>CALGNG010000186.1 GCA_937958735.1 uncultured Aquimarina sp.
CCATAATAATATTGGCGCCATATCCAGCTTCTTCTTGGATATAGTCGTTTATTTCTCCAATTTCGTCTATGGTAATTTCTTCGTTACCAGAAACAATTAATAGTAATACATTTTTTGCACCACTAATTTTATTGTCGTTTAATAGGGGAGAGTCTAGTGCTTTTGTGATAGCGTCTAGGGCTCTACTAGCACCAGAAGCGTTAGCAGAGCCCATTATGGCGGTACCACTATTACTTAGGACTGTTTTGGCGTCCCTAAGGTCAATGTTTTGAGTGTAATGGTGCGTAATTACTTCGGCAATACCTCTAGAGGCGGTTGCTAATACTTCGTCTGCTTTAGAGAAACCAGCTTTAAAGCCTAGGTTACCGTATACTTCTCTAAGTTTATTGTTGTTTATTACTATTAGAGAATCTACTTGACTGCGTAGTTTTTCGATTCCATTTTGGGCTTGTTGGTCACGCATACGACCTTCGAACTTAAAGGGAGCGGTAACAATGGCAACGGTTAAGATTTCCATTTCTTTAGCCATTTTGGCAATAACAGGAGCGGCACCCGTTCCTGTACCACCGCCCATACCAGCGGTAATAAAAACCATCTTGGTATTAGTGCCTAGCATGGCTTTAATATCTTCGTAGCTTTCTATGGCAGCTTGTTCTCCAATTTCTGGATTTGCTCCAGCTCCTAATCCTTCGGTAAGGCTTACACCTAATTGGATTTTGTTAGGAATAGTACTATTTTCTAATGCTTGGGAATCGGTGTTACAGATTACAAAATCAACACCTTTAATTCCTTGCTGAAACATGTGATTAATCGCGTTACTACCACCACCACCAACGCCAATCACTTTGATTACGTTGGATTGATTTTTTGGCATATCGAAAGCGATACTATTGAAGCCGTTATTATCCATAATTTCTATATTGTGTTGATTGATGACTTTATTCTGCGTTATCTAAAAATTCTTTGAACTTTTCGGCCCAATTGCTAATAGACCATTTTTTAGAGATACTGGCTCTTTTTGCAGCCTCTTCTTCTGCTTTTTGTTTAGCGGATATCTCTTCTGTAGTTTCTGTTACAAGTGTTTCGACTTCTTCGTCTACTACCGTGGTATTTTCTGTAATTTCTTCTTCTATAATTTCTTCTTCAAGATCTAGTAGTTGGTTTGCTTTCCTCATGTCTTGGAGATTATTCATTACTAAACCTACAGCGGTTGCATATAATGGGCTGGTAATTTCTGGGTCGCTATTTCCTGCTAAGTGTTCGTTTGGATATCCTATACGGGTATCCATACCTGTAATGTATTCTACTAATTGCTTTAGGTGTTTTAGCTGTGCTCCACCACCAGTAAGTACAATGCCAGCAATAAGTTGTTTTTTGGTGTTTTGGTGGTCGTATTTATTAATTTCTTCAAATACCAATTCGATTACCTCTACCATGCGGGCGTGGATAATTTTAGATAGGTTTTTTAAAGAAATTTCTTTTGGGGCACGGCCTCGTAAGCCAGGAATGCTTACAATTTCGTTGTCCTTATTTTCTCCAGGCCAAGCCGATCCAAATTTCACTTTTAATAATTCGGCTTGTTTTTCTATAATTGCGCAGCCTTCTTTTATGTCTTCGGTAACAGCGTTTCCTCCTATAGGGATTACAGCAGTATGTCTAATAATACCATCTTTAAAAATGGCAAGGTCTGTAGTACCACCTCCTATATCAATTAAAGCTACGCCAGCTTCTTTTTCTTCTTGACTTAAAACTGCCGATGCCGAGGCTAGAGGTTCTAAAGTAACCCCTGCCAAATCCAGTCCAGCACTTTTAACACAGCGTCCAATGTTTCTTATAGAAGTAATTTTCCCAATTACTAAATGGAAATTGGCTTCTAAGCGCCCTCCATACATTCCTATAGGTTCTGTGATTTCCGATTGCCCATCAATCTTATATTCTTGCGGAAGTACATGTAGTATTTCCTCGCCAGGCATCATTACCAATTTGTGTACTTGTTGGCAAAGCATATCAATATCGTTACAATCAATTACTTCTTCTGGGTTGGCTCTAACAATATAATCTGGATGCTGGCGACTATGGATATGTTGTCCAGCAATACCTACGGTAACATTTTGGATTTGAATCCCAGATACACTTTCGGCTTGTTCTACAGCTTGTTGTATAGATTGGATGGTTTGGGTAATGTTGTTTACTACCCCACGATGTACTCCTAAACTTTTGGATTTACCAATGCCTAAGACTTCCATCTTTCCGTATTCGTTATAACGACCTATCATCGCTACAATTTTTGTAGTTCCAATATCTAAACCTACTGCTATGTTATCCTGTTCCATAGTTTTTATTTTGTGCACACTACTTGATGGGTTATTTCTAAATTTATCTTCTTATATTTTTCAAAAAGTTGATCTTTTATGGCTTTAGCGTAAAAAGCTTTTAGATTTTTAATTTTTGAATCTATGTTTTCTATAGTTCCTAATTCTATATTTCCTTCGTAATGGCGAATCTTTATCAAAAAATGACCATTGGCTTTACAATATACGCCAACTACTAATTTTTTTAAAAAAGAATTACCATCTATTTTTTGTAATAAAAATACCAAATCTGTTTTATATTCTTCTTTAAAATAAAAAACTAGTGGCACCCTCTCGGAATAACGTCTTACTAGAGGCATTTTAAAACCTTCTTTATCGATATAGCTAGGCTTACTCGAATACAAACGGCCTATGGCTTTTCGAGGAGTAATACTAGCGCTAACTAATCCATTTACAGAAACATAAGCTTGTGCCTCTTTTATATGGGGTACTGCTTTTATGTTAAATTCGATAGAATCCAAAGCTAGAGTTTCTTTCGTTGGGATTTTCGATAAAATGGTTTTTTGTATTAACAATTTATTAACCATTTCTTCACTAATTAAAAGGTTATTGGACGAAGTGAAAATTACTTTATCCGTACTTGTTTTTCGTTGATTATTTCTGTAGTTGCAGAAAGAAAACAAGCCTATTAATAATAGCAGTCCAACAAGGGTTAATATGTTATATTTTAGATTACGCATGTAATAATAAAGCTTCTTTTATTTTTAATACTTGGGCGCCAATATCTCCAGCACCTATAGTAACGACTACGTCTGCATTAGAAGCTTGTATTTTAGTAATTAGTTCTTGTTTATTGGTTAATTGTTTTTGTTTCATAGGGGTTAAGCTTAATAACCATTTGGAATTAATGCCTTCTATTGGTAATTCGCGAGCAGGGTAAATATCTAATAACAAAAGCTCGTCAAATAAGGCAAGATTTTTCCCAAAGTCTATAGCAAAATCTTTAGTTCTACTATATAAATGAGGCTGGAAAATAGCCAGCACCTTTTTGTTAGGATGCATTTCTCTTATAGCTTGATGTAATGCTTTAATTTCTGTTGGATGGTGTGCATAATCGTCTATATACACTATAGAATTGTTTTTTATTTGATAGCTAAATCTACGTTGTATGCCTTTAAATGTGGATAAAGCCTCTTTTAGTTTAGGTACTTCTGCACCATAGGTCATAGCCATAGCAAAAGCGGTAATGGCATTTCTTAAGTTATGATGCCCTGGTAGGCTAACTTTTAGGTCTTTAATGGATGTTTTCGGAGTTTGTAAATCAAAAATATAAGCTCCATTATCTATGCGTATATTTTTGGCGCTATAATCGGCACCGTCTTTAATGTCAATGCTTAATCCCTTAATGGGTAAGTTTTTGGTTACAAATAGCTCGTTAGTATTTAGTGCAGCAAAACTATTAAAAGAATCCAATAAAGCCTCGTGCCCACCATAAATATCTAAATGGTCTGCATCGGTAGAGGTAATGGCAGCGATGTTAGGATGTAGTTGTAAAAAAGAACGATCAAACTCGTCGGCTTCTACCACTACTACATCGTTACCACTGCTAATATAATTGGATTGATAGTTTTCGCTTATGCCACCAATAAAAGCGGTTACCTTTTCGCCAGAAGCATATAAAAGGTGAGCAAGTATGGTGGAGGTGGTTGTTTTTCCATGGGTTCCTGCTACAGCAAGGGTAAAACTGTTTTTGGTAATAAGCCCAAGTACCTTGGCGCGTTTTACTACGGTGTAATTATTTTCTTGAAAATAGACTAGTTGTTGGTGCTGCTTGGGTACGGCAGGAGTATAGACAATTAAAGTATTTTCTTTATTTAAAATATTTTTAGGAATAGCTTCTACAGAGTCGGAAAAGCAAATATTAATACCTAATTGGGTTAAGGTATTGGTAAGTGTGGTTTCTGTTTTGTCATAACCCGCTACGTTTTTGTTTATACTCACAAAATAACGCGCAATAGCACTCATCCCGATACCACCGATGCCTATAAAAAATACGTTTTGTATGTGTTCTAAACTGTTCAAGCTGTAATTATTTTTTCAATTTCGGCTACTATATCTTTGGTAGCATTGGGTTTGGCTAGTGCTTTAATGTTTTTGGCAAGGGTTTCTTGCAGGTCTGTATTGTATAATAAATCTTCGAATTTGCTTTCAAAGCTGTTCTCTAATTCTTTTTGTGGAATTAATAATGCCGCTTTTTTATGGGTAATAGCTTCTGCGTTTTTGGTCTGGTGATCTTCTGCAACGTATGGCGATGGGATAAAAATTACGGGTTTCTCTACCATAGTTAACTCGGATACGGAGCTGGCACCTGCTCTAGAAATAATTATAGTAGCAGCTGTATAGGCTAAGTCCATTTCTGTTATAAAAGGGGTGATTTTTATAATGTCGGACGCTAAATGCTTAAAGCGATCGTAGTATAATTTCCCACATTGCCATAGTACTTGAATATTGTGTTTTTTGAAAAAAGCAGTTTTTCCGGAAATTAACTCGTTAATAGCCTTGGCGCCTAAGCTACCGCCAATTACTAATAGTACTTTTTTATGTGGATTTAATTCAAAATGAATTCTAGCTTCGGATTTGTAAGTGTTTATACTGTTAATGCTTTTTCTAATAGGATTTCCTGTAAAAACTATTTTTTCTTTAGGGAAAAAAGTTTCTAGATTAGGGTAGGCTACACATATTTTAGTAGCATTGCTGGCCAACCATTTGTTAGTAATTCCTGGGTACGAGTTTTGTTCTTGTATTAGGGTAGGTATGCCCATCCATCCAGCCATTTTTAATAAGGCTGCACTCGCATAACCACCCGTTCCAATAGCCACTGTAGGCTGCTGCTTTTTTATAATCCTATACGAATTCCACAAACTACTTAACAGCTTGAATGGAAGCCATAAATTTTTTATTATTTGCCCTCTTTGAAAACCACTAATCCAAAGCCCTTTAATTGCATAACCCGCCTTAGGCACTTTTTGCATTTCCATACGATCACTAGCACCAACAAACAT
>CALGNG010000187.1 GCA_937958735.1 uncultured Aquimarina sp.
CGCCTGTCTAGAAAATTACTTCCTGGATTAGCCTCTTACAGCTTAGGCAAACTTTGTAGCGCTGTAGACATCCAACTAACCGACAGACACCGAGCCAAAGGAGATGCCGAAGCCACCGTAAAACTTTTTGAACTATTATTACAACAGGAAAATGCTAGCGATGTATTCGAAACCTTTCTAAAAGCCAATAATCGCCAAGCCACTCTACCGGCACATTTACCCGACGAAGTTTTCGAAAACATCCCTAACTCCACTGGAGTTTATTTTTTTAAAGATCAAAAAAATAAAATTATATATGTAGGTAAAGCTAAAGATTTAAAAAAACGAGTCTTAAGCCATTTTTACGACAAAAAACAAAAAGAACTAGATTTATGCAGAGAAACTGCACATATCGATTTCGAGCTATCTGGCTCAGAATTTTTAGCACTCCTAATGGAAGATGCTGCTATAAAAAAACACCTCCCCCCTTATAATGTATCGGCAAAAAAAGTCCCTAAAAATTTTGGGATTTTTAATTACACCGACCGCAGAGGTGTACTCCATTTCTCTGTAAACACCCTAAAACTTTGCCCTAACCCCTTAATTATATTTCACACAAAACAAGATGCTCTTTTATATCTCGAAAAAATTTGTAAAACCTTCGGGCTGTGCCCCAAATATTGCAACCTACAACATAATGTGACACAATGCGACCACTATAAAATTAATAGCTGTAAAGGCATTTGTACCAAAAAAGAAAGTCCTGCTTTATACAACATTAGAGTAAAACAAGCTAAAGACTATATCGTAGAAAGCACTAAAAACAAAATTATAAAACTACCTGGCCGAAACTTCCACGAAGAAGCCTTTGTTCTTATTAAAGACAGCATATACATGGGTTATGGATTTATAAATAGGGATTTACAAATAACTAGCCCAGAACAATTAGAAAGTTATTTAACACCTCAAAAAGACTCTTTAGATATACAACGTATTTTAAGAAAACATGCAAGCAAACATTAATTACCTATGGTGGTAAGGCTCGTTCTTTAAAATAGTAAACCCTCGATACAATTGTTCTATAAAAAACAAGCGAACCATTTGGTGAGAAAAAGTCATCTTAGAAAGCGAAATTTTCCCTTGGGATCGTTTATAAATCCCCTCGCTAAACCCATAAGGACCACCAATAACAAATACTAAGTTTTTAATTCCACTATTCATTTGTTTTTGTAAATACTCGGAAAAATGTATCGATGTAAACTGCTTTCCGTTCTCGTCCAATAGCACTACCATATCCGAAGAATTTACTTTTTTCAGAATCAACTCCCCTTCCTTCTCCTTTTGCTGCTTTTCGCTTAAGTTTTTAACCTTTTTAATATCAGGAATAACCTCAAAATTAAATTTAATATAAAAACCCAACCGTTTTCTATATTCCTCTATAAGAGTAAGCAATTCCCTATTATCTGTTTTCCCTATGGCAATTAAAGTGATAGTCATTAAAAAAAGTTAAGTATTTTCTTCAAAAAAAGGTTACTTTGTAATATCAAAAATACTAATCTAATATGATAACCAAAGATCAATTCGACACAGAGATACAATTAATTATTGCAAATGCTATTAGAGAAGATGTAGGAGATGGAGACCACAGCTCTTTAGCCTGTATCCCTACCGATGCCTCTGGAAAAGCAAAACTATTAGTAAAAGATGAAGGCATACTTGCTGGAGTAGAATTTGCTAAATATGTTTTTGCCTATGTAGATCCTAATTTAGAAGTAGAAGTATTTATAAACGATGGCGAAACCGTAAAATATGGAGACATTGCTTTTTATGTAACAGGAAGTTCTTTATCTATTTTAAAAGCAGAGCGTCTAGTCTTAAATGCTATGCAACGCATGAGTGCTATTGCCACTAAAACAAAAATGTTTGTAGACCTATTAGCTGGTACCAAAACTAAAATTTTAGATACCAGAAAAACCACCCCAGGCATACGTGCCTTGGAAAAATGGGCTGTAAAAATTGGAGGAGGAGAAAATCATCGTTTTGCTTTGTATGACATGATTATGCTAAAAGACAATCATATAGATTTTGCTGGCGGCATTACCCAAGCCATTGCCCAAACGCAAGCTTATTTAAAAGAAACCCATCGCGACCTAAAAATTATTGTCGAAGCTAGAGATTTAGAAGAAATTAAAGAGATTCTAAAAAGCAAAGGAGTCTACCGCATTTTAATAGATAACTTTAATTACAAAGACACCAAAACAGCCGTAGCACTAATAGGCGATACCTGCCTTACCGAATCTAGCGGAGGCATTAACGAAGATACCATACGCAAATACGCAGAATGTGGTGTAAACTATATTAGTAGTGGCTCCCTAACCCACTCTGTCTATAATTTAGATTTAAGCCTAAAAGCCGTAGAAGAATAAACTCGACCTATTAAAACGATACTTTTATATCGACTATACATTTATGCCACTTAATTTAAAACATCTAGTAATAAAAATCCCTGGAGTAATTTTATTACTAAGATTACTCCAAGGCATAAAAATACCTGGATTAAATGGGTTATCGTTATATAACCTAATTACCATTTACATAAACGGGATAGCCAAAGGCGCTTTTTCTATAAGAGCTTCTGCTATTTCTTACAGCCTTTTTTTAGCCATTTTTCCATTCCTATTATTCCTCTTAAACCTAATCCCCTTTGTTCCATTCGAAAACTTTCAAGAAGAATTTATAGCCTTCATCAACTCTGTCCTCCCCCCTAACACCTCCGACTTTTTTGATGGAGTAATTACCGATATTGTTAAAAACAAAAGAGGAGGACTCCTATCCTCCACCTTCTTATTATCCATGTTTTTAATGACCAATGGCATCAACTCTGTATTCTCTGGATTTAACAATTCCTACCATACTGGTATTAGCCATAGTTTCCTAAAACAGTACGGACTAGCTTTTGGTGTAGCCATTATTGTGGCACTGTTATTGATTTCAACTGTATACATTACCCTGTATCTCACCTATTTAGTAAATACCTATGATATATATCTAATTGGAGACGCATTGTTTTGGCTAGTATCTGGTCGAATTTTATTTGTTATACTAATGGTATTTTTTAACACCTCTGTCTTATTTTATTTCGGAACTAAAGAAGGTAGAAAAAATCGTTTTTTTTCCGCAGGGGCACTCTTAACTACCATATTAATTATTACCACCACCTACCTATTTGGGTTTTATATTCAAAACTTTTCTAGTTATAACGAAATTTATGGATCTATAGGGGCATTACTAATATTAACTCTATACATCTGGTTAAATTCAAATTTAATTCTCTTGGGTTATGAATTAAACGCAAGTATTACTAAATTGAAAACACAAACCATTAACACAAAAAAAACATGAAAAAAATCGCACTTCTTTTAATAAGCCTTTTCTTATGTCTACCCCTATTGGCACAAACTAAAGTGGGCGACGCTACTTTATCCAACACCTTTAAAGTAGACACGCATGAATTAATTTTAAATGGTGCTGGCTTAAGAGAAAAACTATGGTTTGATTTATATGCTTGTGGACTATATTTACAAAACAAAAACACCTCTGCCTCCTCCATTACCACAACAGACCAGCCTATGGTAATGCATTTAGAAATTTTATCCCGTTTATTATCCAAAAAGAAAATGATTGGTGCATTTAAAGATGGTTTTAACAATACCAACACCCCAGAAACTATTAATATATTAGAACAAAAATTTACTACATTTATAAGTTTTTTACACGAAGATATAGAAGTAGGAGATAAGTATAACCTAGTATACACTCCAACTACAGGAACCACTTTATTTAAAAACAACAACAAATTAGGAACTATAGAAAGCCCCCTTTTTAAAACTGCCATCTTTAATATTTGGTTATCTCAAAACCCTGTAGATAGCGATCTTAAAGAAAAATTACTAGGTAGTTCCGAATAATTAAAACCGCTTTTAATCCCCAAATAATTATGAGAAAATTATTATTATTTATTCTTTTTTCCCTACTATTAAACCTATCTCAAGCACAAATTCCTATTGGTAAAACAACAATGGAATACCAAATTACACGAGAAGACCAAACCTTAACCATGAACGGAGGAGGAACAAGAGCATGGTCTTTTGTCGAGCTCTATTCTGCTGGACTGTATCTAAAAAGCAAAAGCAAAGACCCTATAGCCATTAGTTATAAAAACGAAACCATGTCTATTAGAATTAAAATTACCTCTAAGCTAGTTACTAGAGAGCGCATGTTAGAATCTATAGAAGAAGGCTTTAAAAAATCTACCGATAACAAAACGGAACCTTTAAAAGACAGAATAGCTAAACTTAGAGAATACTACGCAAAAGAAATGATAAAAGGAGACATCTTAGAACTGGCCTACATAAAAGACAAAGGAATAATCTGTTATCTTAACGAAAAAAAACTAGGAATAATAAAAGGCCAGGATTTTAAATTTGCCTTATATAAAATATGGTTAGGAGAAATACCTATTAGCAATAGCTTAAAAAAAAGTATGTTAAACATATAATAGAATATAGCACTTAAATTACCTTAATCTCATATAGCTCTGGCTTACCCTTTAAGTAACTTTGTCTTCTAAAATTAAAAAGCAAAAGACCCAACCTAAAACGATGGATCTTTTGCTTTTTAATAACATCAATTCTTTATTTTTGTGCTATGCAGCACTTCATAGACGTTTTACTACCTATACCTGTAAAAAACACTTTTACCTATAAAATAAACAGTAACGAAGCTGATTTTTTAGAAGTAGGCATGCGGGTATCTGTACCTTTTGGAAAACGAAAACTCTATGCTGCCATTGTAATAAAAATACACCATACTCCTCCAGAAATATACGAAGCCAAAGACATAGACTGCATCTTAGACGACACTCCTACTGTACTTAAAAGCCAACTACAATTATGGCAATGGATGGCAAAATATTATATGTGCACCCATGGCGAATTATTAAAAGCCGCACTCCCCTCTGCCCTACTGCTAGAAGGAGAAACCATTATAAATAGAAGTGAAGATTTTGAAACCATAGACACCTCTAAACTAAAAGATGACGAATACCTTATCTACGAAGCTTTACAATTTAAAAGTAGCCTACGGATAGAGGAATTAATTAAAATATTAGGCAAAAAATCGGTATTACCTACCGCATACCGCCTATTGGACAAAAAAATAATATCCCTAGAAGAACATATTGTAGAAATCTACAAACCCAAACTTAAAAAATGGATTAAACTGCACTCTTCTATACAAGAAAGCGAACTCCCAAAAATATTAGAAAGCCTAAAAAACGCCCCAAAACAACGCGATATACTACTACAATATTTTACACTAAAAGCTACACAACAAAATATAGATAGCACAGATTTAATTAATGCTGCAAAAACCACACAAGCATCTATTAAAGCCCTTATCAAAAAAAACATACTAGAAAATTATCAAGAAAAAATAGAACGCATTAATTATAGCGAAGACCAAACCAACACCTTACATAGCCTAAACACATATCAAGAAACCGCCTTAAAAGAAATTCAAGAAGCCTTTATTAATAAAAATGTATGCCTGCTACACGGCATAACCTCTTCTGGCAAAACAGAAATATACAGCAAGCTAATAGAACAAGTTATTCTAAAGCAAAAACAAGCCCTACTATTAGTACCAGAAATCTCGTTAACCACACAACTTATAGAGCGTCTTAAACTGGTCTTTGGAAACTACTTGGTTGTATACCATTCTAGGTTTTCTGGAAACGAACGTGTAGAAGCTTGGCAAAAAATAATAAACAGCAGCTCCGATCCGCTGCTAATTATAGGAGTTCGCTCCTCTATCTTTTTACCTTTTCAAAATTTAGATTTAATAATTATAGACGAGGAACACGAGCAAACTTATAAACAATACGATCCTGCACCAAGATACCATGCCAGAGATAGCGCCATAGTTTTAGCCCACATTTTTAAAGCAAAAGTACTACTAGGAACCGCTACACCAAGTATAGAAACCTACACCAATGCCCTTAATGGGAAATATGGATTAGTTACCCTAAACAAAAGACACAAAAACATTCTATTGCCCGACATAGAACTTATTGATCTGCAAAAAAAACACAAAAAGCGTTTAATGAAAGGGCATTTTAGCGATCGATTAATCGAAAGCATTGACGAAGCTTTAAACCTAAAAGAACAAATAATCCTATTCCAAAACAGAAGAGGCTTTTCTTCTGTACAAAACTGCTTAACCTGTGGCTATGTACCACAGTGCACCCAATGCGATGTAAGTCTTACCTACCACAAATATACCAAACAATTAAGATGTCATTATTGTGGGTACCAAATAGCAGAACA
>CALGNG010000188.1 GCA_937958735.1 uncultured Aquimarina sp.
GTGCTTATAAGATATATATACAACAAGGTGGAAAACGTATATTTGCGCCTCTAAAGTTTGAATGTTTTTTAGAAGAAGAATTTAAAGGAAGCGTATATTTCGAAAATAAGAAATACCCAACATGCAGTACCTTTACCAAAAAATATATACATACTATTTCTTATATAAGTCTATTCAAAGGCTTTAACGATTTAATTTATTTTACCAATACCTCCGCTAAAAATCAGTCTAGGGAAGTATATGCACACTTAAAAAAAATAATTTCGGCACAAAAAAAAATAAATTCTAATTGTCTCGAAATAGTAAAAACCCCTTTGGGAGTTCCGCAATTATATTATGAAAATAAGGTTTTAGAAATTTCTTTTTCACTTAGTCATCATGGAAGCTATGGAGCTGTTGCTATAAGTTGATATCTTGGTTTGTTTTAAAAATATAAACTATTTTTAATTTATATTTTGATGTACTAGTGTATATTAGAACTCTACTAGACAATAGACAAAAAACAGATAGTCATATAAAACAATTACCTTAATTTATATATAGAACTTAAAAAAAAGAGGGATTGTATTTATAAAGAATATTTTTGTTTTTTATAAACTAAAACTAGTCGCAATGTCCATTAATATCACAATTTTCCCCATCAATAACAGTTAATTTTTGTGGAGCTAGAGACTGTTTCCATTCGTTGTGAGATTGCTGTAATATTTCTGAAAATTTATTAGCACCTTGTGCTCCAGAAGCACCATATTTTCTGTCAAAAACAAAATAAGGAATTCCATTAATCCCTAAATTTTTAGCCTCAGAAATATCTTGCTTAATTTCAGTTAAAAAAGAGGAGGAATCTAAAACATCTCTAAGCTCATCTATATCTAAGCCTACTTCGCTACCTAGTTGTATTAAATGTGGTATATTATCTACATTAATACCTTCAATAAAATAAGCTTTTAGTAGACGTTCTTTTAACTCGTCTTGAAATCCTTTTTGATGTGCAAAATGTAATAACTGATGGCACTTTATAGTATTAGCTACTACGATAGCATTAAAGTCAAATTTTAGTCCCACTTCGCTAGCGGTGGTAACAATGCGTTCCACAAATAATTGGGTATGTTCTGGAGACATTCCTTTGTGTTGTATTAAAAACTCTTGAATAGTAATATCTGTATTAGTTTGTAAATTAGGGATAAGCTCAAAACTCTTCCAAGTAATGTTTACCTCATCCCTAAAATCAAATTGCTCCAATGCGGCATCAAATTGTTTTTTACCAATATAACAGAAGGGACACATAATGTCGCTCCATATTTCAATTTGCATCTTTTGTAACATAATAAGGGGGATATTTTTAACGGTATATTTATAGTCGTATTCTACTAAGGAACTTACCTAGTAATAAACTAATAAATTGTTAAAATTGTGAATAAAAACAGATAACTCTTTAGCTACAAAATAAAGCTAAGAAGATGGAATTCTTATTTTTACAGACTACCAAACAAAGAGCCTTGTGTCTGCAAAAAAAACTGTAAAACCTAAAGAGAAAAAAGTTACTCCGTTAATGAAGCAATACAATGCAATTAAGCAGAAGTATCCAGATGCTTTATTACTTTTTAGAGTAGGAGATTTTTATGAAACATTTGGTGGCGATGCGGTTATTACAGCCAATATCTTAAATATTGTTTTAACCAAAAGAGGGGCAGGCTCGGAGTCGGAAACGGCTTTGGCAGGTTTTCCCCACCATTCTTTAAACACTTATTTACCTAAATTAGTTAAGGCAGGACAGCGAGTAGCCATTTGTGACCAGTTAGAGGATCCTAAGCAAACTAAAAGTATTGTAAAAAGAGGGGTAACCGAGTTAATTACACCTGGAGTTTCTTTAAACGATGAGGTGCTTCAAAGTAAGAAAAATAACTTTTTAGCATCCGTACATTATGCTAACAAAGGCTATGGGGTGGCTTTTTTAGATATTTCTACTGGAGAGTTCTTAACAGCACAAGGGGATAAAGCTACTGTAGATAAGTTATTACAAAACTTTGGACCTAGCGAAATTTTAGTAGCAAAACCAAAAAAAAACAATTTTACAGAAGACTTTGGCTCCGATTATCTTACCTATTATTTAGAGGATTGGGTGTGGAAAGAAGATTATGCACTGGAGACCTTACATCAACATTTCGAAATAAAGAACCTCAAAGGTTTTGGTATAGATCATCTATCTCTGGGGGTTATAGCATCGGGAACTATTTTACATTATATAAAAGAAACCCAGCACCACCAGCTAAAACATATCAATAGGATTCAGCGTATTGCAGAGGATGACTATATTTGGATGGATCGGTTTACGATTCGTAACCTAGAATTGTATAATGCCAATGCTAATGGTGCGGTAACCTTGTTAGAAGTAATAGATAATACCCGTTCTGCCATGGGGGGACGTATGTTAAAAAGATGGTTGTCTTTACCTTTAAAAAATAAGAGCCGTATAGAAATGCGTCACGAAGTGGTCGATTTTTTAATGCAATCGTCACAAGTATTAGAAGTGTTTCAGCAACAAATTTCTCAAATAGGAGATTTAGAACGATTGGTTTCTAAAATGGCTACGGGTAAAATATGCCCACGAGAAGTAAATCAATTAAAGCTTTCGCTGAATGCAATAGTACCCATTAAAAAATTGGCCACGGCCAGTAGCCAAGATGCGGTTAAAAAAATAGGAGATGCACTACATGATTGTGAATTGTTACGTTCTAAGATATCCCAAACCATAGCAGAAGAAGCGCCAGTTAATATTTTAAAAGGAAATACTATAGCCAGCGGTTTCCATACAGAATTGGACGAGCTGCGCCAGTTAGCTTTTTCTGGTAAAGATTATTTAGACGGAATGTTAGCACGTGAGATCGAAGCTACAGGAATTTCTTCCATGAAGATAGCTTCTAACAATGTATTTGGTTATTACATAGAGGTGCGTAATTCCCACAAAGATAAAGTGCCAGAGCATTGGATACGAAAGCAAACCTTAGTTAATGCAGAGCGCTATATTACCGAAGAGCTTAAAGAATACGAATCTAAGATTTTAGGTGCCGAAGAAAAGATATTGGTATTGGAGCAACAACTTTTTTCGGAACTGGTTGCTTGGATGCACGAATATATACAGATTATTCAAAACAATGCCACCCTTATTGGCCAGCTAGACTGTTTATGTGGGTTTGCTACTTTGGCAACCGAGTATAGTTATTCTAGACCTGTATTTACAAACGATAATGCCTTAAAAATTACACAAGGGAGACATCCTGTAATAGAGCGCCAATTAAAATTAGGGGAATCCTTTATAGCAAACGATGTGTATTTGGATAACGAAACCCAGCAAATTATAATGATTACAGGGCCTAACATGAGTGGTAAGTCTGCCATACTAAGGCAAACAGCTTTAATTGTATTATTAGCACAAATAGGATGCTTTGTTCCAGCAGATTGTGTAGAAATGGGGATAGTCGATAAGATTTTTACACGAGTTGGTGCTAGTGATAATATTTCTATGGGAGAGTCTACTTTTATGGTAGAGATGAATGAAACGGCTAGTATTATTAATAATATTTCGGATCGTTCGCTCATTGTGTTGGATGAGATTGGTCGTGGTACAAGCACCTTTGATGGTATAAGTATTGCTTGGAGTATTGCCGAGTTTTTGCATAATCATTCTTCGAGA
>CALGNG010000189.1 GCA_937958735.1 uncultured Aquimarina sp.
ATATTTAAAAACCCCCAAATTACTTATAGAATTATAGGTTTGGGTACGATGTATATCGCTATAGACTGAATTTGGAGTTAAAAAAACCGCATTAGCTATTGCCTTTGGCTCGTACCTAAGCTTATCATAACTATATAACTCAAAACCTTTATACAAAGTAGTATCTGCTATTTTACCAAACTTAGACCTAAGATTAGAATCAGTAAAAATTCTTACCCTACTTATTTTTCTTACCTTAAAGACCTCTTTATCTCCGGTGTTAGCACTTCTATTAGCTATGGTTAATCTTAGTCCAACATGTTCTCCTCCACCAATAGTATCGGCATCAAATTTCACATAATCTCTTTCAAAATAAAAAAGCCCATGATTTCTAAAATTATCGGTAATTCTATTTCTTTCTTCCTCTAAATCGAAAGTATTGTATTGCTTACCCACCATTACTGTGGATTCTTTCCTATAAATCTCGTAAATAGAATCTGCATCTTTAGAGGCTATATTAGTTTCAAAAGAATCTACTTTGTATGGGGTCTTGGTGGTTACAAAATAATTAACCGAAGCCTGTAAACTATCTCCATGCACCAATTCATGATTAGAAGAAACATTAAACCAACCTCTATTCCAAAAATAACCTTCTAAACGCTTTTTAGATTTTTTAATTTTATTTTCCTGAATAACAGAAGGTGCTTCTCCTGTTTTTTTTATCCATTCATTAAAATTATATTTTCTTTCGACATACCTATTTACTTGTTTTTCGGAAAGCAAACTTCTTAATCTTTTCTTTTTTAAAGGTCTTTGCTCTAATTTTACCACGTATAAAGAGTCTGCATTTTCTCTTGCTAAATTATAAATATGCAATTTAACAGGTTGACCTAGAAGCTTTTTATTAGGCTGTTGAAGCAAATAGTTATACAACTTCCTGTCTTTAGTCTTTTCCCCATTAATGTAGACGATATTTTCTGTTAACAATAACTCGCCTTCTTGTACTTTTTTAACAGCATTACAATCTGAAAAAAGTATACAGACAATGGTTATAAATGTTATTTTTACGGAGAATTGATGCAATTAGCTAGTGATTGTTTCTTAAGTAAATCAAAGGTAAACTATTTGTATGGTTACAAAAAACCAAAAGAAGCTGATCCGAGGCTTAAAATTAAAAAAGAACCGCAAAACACACGGACTATTTGTCGCAGAAGGCCTCAAGGTAATTAACGAATTTCTAGAAGCATCGTTACAATTAAAGCATCTTTTTGTTTTAAATGAATTTTGCCATTTATACCCATCTGTAAACCAGGATTTAATTAATATTATTTCCGAAAGCGATCTTAAACAACTTACTTTTTTAACTACACCACAAAAAGCCTTTGCTGTTTTCAAAATCCCAAACTCCAAAATTCCAAATCCAAATTCTGGACTACAACTTGCCTTGGACGATGTTAACGATCCTGGGAATTTAGGAACTATTATAAGACTATGCGATTGGTTTGGGATAGAACAACTTATCTGCTCCCAAAACACCGTAGATTGTTTTAATCCAAAAGTTGTCCAAGCCACTATGGGCTCTTTAACGAGAGTAAACATCTTATACACTAAACTAGAGGACTATCTAAAACAAAGTTCGCTACCTATACTAGGTACTTTTATGGAAGGGGAAAATATATATAAAACAACTACCCCAAAAAAAGGTATTCTAATAATGGGGAATGAGGCTAATGGAATTTCTCCTGAAATCAAAAAACTTACTACCCAAAAAATTAGCATTCCAAGATTTGGGATAACTCAAAAAACAGAAAGTCTAAATGTAGCCACTGCTACAGCAATAATACTTAGCGAATTAAAAAGTGCCACACTACGCTAAAAACAATACAAAACTGCTCTTTATTTAAAAACTTAAAACTTTAACTTCAAAATTTTAAACTTAACGTATATTTGCGTTTTAATTAAAATCTAAGTTTTATGTCTCAAATAGCAGCGTTACAAGCCGTTTCGCCTATAGATGGTCGCTATGCTTCCAAAACAAAAGCTCTAAGTGCCTACTTTAGTGAAGAAGCGCTAATTAAATACAGAGTAAGAGTAGAAATCGAATATTTTATTGCTCTATGCGAAATCCCACTACCTCAATTACAAGGTGTTGATGTATCTATATTTCCAAAACTTAGAGATTTATACCACAATTTTAGTTCCGAAGATGCCCTACGCATTAAAGAAATCGAAAGTGTGACCAATCACGATGTAAAAGCTGTTGAATATTTTATCAAAGAAGAATTTGACAAACTTAACCTACAAACCTACAAAGAGTTTATCCATTTTGGATTAACCTCTCAAGATATAAACAATACAGCTATTCCGCTTAGTATTAAAGAAGCTTTAAACGATGTTTACGTTCCTAGTTACTTAGAATTAGAGCAAAAAATTGATGCTTTAGCTACAGATTGGGCAGACATCCCATTATTAGCTCGCACTCATGGACAACCAGCTTCCCCTACTCGTTTAGGAAAAGAATTTAAGGTATATGTGGTACGTTTACAGGAGCAATTTAAGCAATTAGCAGACATTCCTAGCGCTGCTAAATTTGGCGGAGCAACAGGTAACTTTAACGCACATTTTGTAGCTTACCCTACT
The DNA here is from genome assembly GCA_937958735.1 of uncultured Aquimarina sp. Taxonomy (GTDB): domain Bacteria; phylum Bacteroidota; class Bacteroidia; order Flavobacteriales; family Flavobacteriaceae; genus Aquimarina. Next base: position 2,620 of record CALGNG010000189.1, read on the forward strand.
ATAGATTGGAAAGACTTTGGATCCAAATTTGTTCAAGAAAAATTAGGTCTACACCATTCTTTCCCCACTACACAAATAGAACATTACGACCATATGGCATCGCTTTTCGATGCATTAAAACGCATTAACACCATATTACTAGATCTAGATAGAGATGTTTGGACTTACGTTTCTATGGATTACTTTAAGCAAAAGATTAAAAAAGGAGAAGTTGGATCTTCTGCCATGCCACACAAAGTAAATCCTATAGATTTTGAAAACAGCGAAGGAAATATAGGCATTGCTAATGCCTTGTTTGAGCATTTATCTGCCAAACTACCTGTAAGTCGACTACAAAGAGACTTAACAGATAGTACGGTTTTGCGTAACGTAGGCGTACCTCTTGGACACACATTAATTGCTTTTCAATCTAGCTTAAAAGGCTTAGGCAAACTTCTACTAAACGAAGACAAATTAGCTCAAGACCTAGAAAACAATTGGGCTGTTGCAGCAGAAGCAATACAAACTATACTACGTAGAGAAGCATATCCTAACCCATACGAAGCCCTGAAAGGCTTAACCCGTACTAATGAAAAAATAAATGCCAAGAGTATCTCTAATTTTATAGACACTTTAGAGGTTTCTGATGCGATTAAAAACGAATTAAAACAAATTACCCCTTCTAACTACACAGGGATATAACATATTAATTAAAATACCACTATAAAGCGCTACGATTCTATAATTGTGGCGCTTTGTTTTTTTAACAGATACTGCAATGCTTTTCTTAAACTAGGAAACTCAAACAAAAAGCCTTCTTTTTCTATCTTAGCACTACTTACACGCTGGCTAGATAACATTAATACACTCATCTCTCCAAACACCAACCTAGCTACCCATTTTGGAATATTAGGCAACCACAAAGGCTTGGATAACACTTCTGCACAACTAGAAATTATTTTATTTTGAATTACAGCATTTGGAGATACCGCATTATAAGTTCCTTCCAACTTTTTCTCTGCTACAAACACAAACAGAGATGCTAAATCTTTTACATGAATCCAACTTTGCCATTGTAGACCTTTTCCAAAAGCAGCACCCGCATACATCTTAACAGGTCTTACTAACTTAGGAAGTGCACCTTCTTTTTCGTCCAACACCAAACCTACACGCAACTTAGATACCTTAAGGCCTATTTCCGAAAACTGATTAGCCGAAGCTTCCCACTGCTTTACTACTTCTGCAAGAAAATCGTTAGCCAAAAGCTTAGACTCCTCGCTATAAAACTCCAATAACGAGCTCTTATAGATACCTATTGCACTTGCAGATATAAAATGAACTACTTTATGATCTATCTTAAGAAGAGTTTCTTTTATTAAATTTGCCGTATTAACACGACTGTCTATAATACTTTTTTTATAGGGTTTTGTCCATCTTTTAGCTACGCTAGAACCCGCCAAATGAATAATAACATCCACCCCTTCAAAAGCTTTAACATCTATATAACTAGATTTAGGATCCCAAAAAAAACCTCTATAGTACTGTTGATTTTGAATTTTTGACTTAGAAGTGGTTAAATAATGAACTACACTATTTTTTTCCAAACATTGCTTTACTATTTGCCTCCCAACTAAACCTGTCGCTCCTGTTATTAAATATACCATAAAATGAATTATAAAATAAAACACCTAACCAACAACACACAATCTTTATTTTTACTAATACAATATAAAATTATTTAAAGAATGAATCCACAAACTCGTGCTTATTAAACACCTGTAGATCTTCAATACCTTCTCCTACTCCAATATATTTTACTGGAATCTTAAATTGATCACTAATCCCTATTACCACACCCCCTTTAGCTGTACCGTCTAGCTTTGTTATAGCTAAACTAGTTACATCTGTAGCGGCTGTAAATTGTTTAGCTTGCTCAAAAGCATTTTGTCCTGTAGAACCATCTAAAACCAATAACACATCGTGCGGTGCGTCTGGAATTACCTTTCGCATTACATTTTTAACCTTCGTAAGCTCATTCATTAAGTTAATCTTATTGTGCAACCTACCCGCAGTATCTATAATAATAACATCTGCGTTTTGAGCTATACCAGAACTTAATGCATCAAAAGCAACGGAAGCAGGGTCACTACCCATTGCTTGTTTTACAATAGGTATATCTACTCTATCTGCCCATACTTGAAGCTGATCTATTGCTGCCGCCCTAAAAGTATCAGCTGCTCCTAAAACCACTTTTAAGCCTTTCTTTTTTAATTGATAAGACAACTTACCTATGGTCGTGGTTTTACCTGCGCCATTAACCCCTACAACCATTATTACATAAGGCTTTTTATCTGCTGGCACCACAAAATCGGTTGCTTCGCCGTTATTACTTTCCGAAAGCAAGCCTGCTATTTCTTCTTTAAGTATACGATCTAGCTCTGTAGTACCTAAATACTTGTCTTTTGCAACACGTGTCTCAATACGGTCTATAATCTTAACTGTTGTCTTAATTCCTACATCACTAGTAACCAAAACCTCTTCCAACTCATCTAAAACTTCATCGTCCACTTTAGATTTACCCGCAACAGCTTTCCCTAACTTATTAAAAAAAGTAGTTTTAGTTTTTTCCAATCCTTTATCTAAGGTTTGTTTTTTTTCGGAAGAAAATATTTTTTTAAAAAGATTCATTACTTTGTATTAGTTATGTAAATCTAAGACTATTTGTCTTTAAAGCAAAAAAAGCCATTCGATAAAGAATGGCTTTAATTTTGTTTTGAAACGATTACTTTTTCAAGAAGTCGTTAACTGCATCTGGAGCCATGATTGACTCTACAAATGTATAAGCTCCTGTTTTTGGAGATTTCACCATTTTAATGGCTTTTGTTAATCTCTTTGAACCTGTTTGTAATGTTGCTACTGATTTCTTAGCCATAACGTATTATTTTATTTCTTTATGAACAGTCATACGCTTAAGAATAGGATTGAATTTTTTAATTTCAACTCTATCTGGCGTGTTCTTTTTATTTTTTGTTGTAATGTATCTTGAAGTTCCTGGTTGACCTGATTCTTTATGCTCAGTACATTCTAATATAACCTGGATTCTATTTCCTCTTTTTGCCATGGTGCCTTATTTTACCCTTTTAAGGAATTATTTAGTGTAAATACCTTTTTCTCTAGACTCTTTAAGAGCAGCAGATATTCCAATCTTATTAATTGTCTTTAATGTAGAAGCGGCTACCTTTAATGTAATCCACACTCCTGTCTCAGGAATAAAGAAACGTTTCTTTAATAAGTTAGCATCAAACTTACGCTTCGTTTTATTCATTGCGTGAGAAACGTTGTTTCCCACCATTGCTTTCTTTCCAGTTAACTCACAAACTCTTGACATGGTTGTATCTTTTGTATTATTTCAAAACAGGGTGCAAATTAACGAATTTTAAATGCTTCCTGCAAATAGTTTTTCTTATTATTTTATAAAAAAATTTACTTAATTATTTTTTAGGTTTCAAAGCCCCTAAAACACTACCTCAAATACTCTAAAATTTGCTCCTGAAGCATCTCTAAAGATTTATTAGTAGCCTTACCTATAGTTCGCTTACGATGGTTACTAAATACAAATTCTTTACTAACAACTCCTTTTGGCGTAGCAACAGCAATACAAACAGTACCTATTTCTGCATTACTATCTCCTTTTGTTGGCCCTGCATTACCCGTTGTTGCTATAGAAAAATCCGAATTAAATATCTTTTTAGATTGCAGGGCCATAGCCTCTGCAACCTGTATACTTACCGAGGAATATTGTTGAATTATCGTAGAATCTACTCCCAAAATCTTTGTTTTCATTTCTGTAGCATAGGGCACTATACTTCCTTTAAAGTATCTGGAAGCCCCTTCCATAGACATAAAGGCATTAGCTATTTTACCTCCAGTACAACTCTCTGCTACAGATAAGCTAAAATTATTTCTACTTAATAGATTAGCTATTACCTTTTCTAAACTCTCATCACTATCATAACCAACAATAGCACTCCCTATCAAAGGTTGTAAATGTTTAACCGCAGACTCAATACTATCTTCTAATAATTTCTCATTAGCCCCCTTAGCTGTTAGACGCAAACGCACCCTCCCTAGATTAGGCAAATAAGCCAACTTTACATATTCCGGCAAACTATCTTCCCAATCTTCTATCATCTCCGCTAAACGACTCTCTCCAATACCGTAAGTCAAAATTGTTTTATGGATAATATAAGGACGATTAAATCGTTGTTGGATTTTTGGAATAGCATGGTTAGACAAAATAGCTTTCATCTCAAAGGGAACTCCTGGCATAGAAACAAAAACTGTATCATCTTGCTTCATCCACATCCCTGGAGCCGTTCCAAATTCATTAAACAAAACTTCTACCTTAGAAGGCATTAAAGCTTGCATTTTATTAATTTCCGAAATAGGACTTTTAATATATTTATCAAAAAGACTTTCGACATGAATCAACACTTCGTTATTCATCTCTAAGACATCGTTAAAATATTCGCAAAAAGTATGTTTCGTAATATCGTCTTTTGTTGGCCCCAATCCACCAGTAACAATTACTATATCTGCTCTAGACTGGGCTTCTTTTAGTGCATTTAATATATGCTGCTTATCATCCCTAATAGAACTAATCTGATGTACATCTACTCCTATCTTATTTAGTTCTGTTCCTATATATGCAGAATTAGTATCTACAATTTGACCAATAAGAATTTCATCTCCTATTGTAATAATTTCTGCTATCATTATTAGCTTATTTAAAATCTTCTTTCAACTGTGTTAATGCTTTTAAAGCTACTTCCTGCACATACAATAGAGCTGGCTTAGCGTCTTCTTGAGTAATTTTACCTACACTCCAAGACTCTATTAACCTTACTTGATCTACCACATCTATCCCAAACAACAAAAAATTAGGCTTCATTTTATGGGCGTATTGATAAGCTTCTTTAGCCTTATTCAATTCAACAGCTTTAGCCATATTAGATAAATCCGGAGGTATTTCTTCCAAAAAAGTCTCTACCAATATTTTAATAAAGTCTGCATCCCCGTCTGCCAACTCCATTACTTTATCTAAACTATACAGCTTACTCATAGCAAATATTTTATTTAACTCTTATATTAAACAATTCTTCCCCTTCTAAAAAACCAATTAACTGATCGTTTTCTACAACCTGAGAAACCCCTGCAGGAGTTCCTGTAAACAATATATCTCCTATTTTTAAAGTAAAATACCTGGAAGCATAAGCAATCAATTCGTCAACTTTACGAATCATTAGAGCTGTATTTTCGGACTGAACTACTTCGCCATTTTTAAAAAGCTCTATTTGCAAGCTATCTATATCCGAAAATTTAGATTTAGACACCCATTTTCCTAAAACTGTTGCCCCATCAAAAGATTTAGCACACTCCCAAGGCATACCCTGCGAACTTAACTCTTGCTGGATATCTCTTGCAGTAAAATCGATCCCCACACTTACCTCGTCATAATATTTATGAGCAAATTTGGCATCTATGTGCTTCCCTACTTTATTTATTTTCACAATAAATTCAATTTCATGATGAATATCATTACTAAAATCTGGAATAAAAAAAGGTTGCTTTTTTAATAATATAGAAGTGTCTGGCTTTATAAACAATAAAGGAGCCTCTGGCACCACATTACCCAACTCTTTGGCATGCGCAAGATAGTTTCTTGCAAAACATATAATTTTCATAACTACAATTTAAGCATTAAATTTTCTTAATCTAATAGCTGTTAATACCTTTTTAGTATATAAAGGGAAATCTGCATTCTGAATCCATCCAAAATACCCAGGCTCACTATCCAGTACTTCCTCTACCAATCTGCCTTTATGCTTACCAAAAGTAAATACCTCGTTACCTTCTTCGTCATAAGCTATAAAACCAGCAAAATCTACTGTTTTCCTCCTAGAACTAAACTCCGACAAAAACTTCATGTTATTTTCCAATTCTGGATATTTATCTAACTGAGAGCACAACACCTCGTAAGTAGCAGCCGTATCGGCCTCTGCACTATGCGCATTAGTTAGATCTTTATCGCAGTAAAATCTATACGCTGCAACCAAGGTACGTTGTTCCATTTTATGAAATATATTTTGCACATCAATAGCCACCGTAGTATCCATATCAAAATCCACCCCAACACGAAGCATCTCCTCTGCCAATAAAGGGATATCGAACTTATTAGAATTAAAACCTGCTAAATCACAACCCGCAATCATCTTACTTATCTGATCCGAAAGTTGCTTAAAAGTAGGCTCGTTAGCTATTTTTTCATCTGTAATACCATGTACTGCTGTGGTTTCTGCAGGAATAGGCATTTCTGGATTCACCAACCAAGTCTTACTTTCTTTATTCCCGTTTGGGAACACCTTTAATATTGAGATCTCAACAATCCTATCCTTAGATATATTTATTCCTGTAGTCTCCAAATCAAAAAAGCAAATGGGACGTGTTAATTTTAATTCCATAACATTATTTAATAAAAGTAAAATTAGTGTTTTTACTTTTTTCAATAAATTCAAAGGCATAATAATTTAAGTTTAGTATTTTTAGACGAGTCAAAAAATACTTTAAAATGAATACAATCAATACTATAACCCTATCACTTATTTTATCTACCCCCATCTATTCGCAACAAAACGGAGTAACTATAATAGAAGAAAAGGGAATTAAAAAGCATTTTATATACGCACAAAACTCTACCAACGAGCCTAGGAGTGTATTTTTAAAAATAAACGCTACTGGATACCGAAGAAGTGCCGACAGACCACTTATAAAAACCATAAAACCCAAGTCTAAAACACTATTAACCACCTTAATACCTCTTAAAGATACCATAAATAGATACACCTACATATACACGGTTAATAAAGAAAAAAAAGATTTAAAAGTAATTAGAGCCAAACACGATACTTATTACGATAAAAAAGAAACACCTTGATTTTTAACAAAAAAAAAAAAAAAAAAAAGACTACATCATTATCAAATCAAGACCACATAATAATTGTAGAAAAGCGCAAAGGATCAATAAAAACAATGCGGGAACACAATAATTAACATAAAATATAAGCATTTAGTTCTGCTTGTATTTATTTTTTTTGTTTCTTTACGTTCAATTATTTTTCAACTAAAACGTTATATATCATCACTAAAATCCAAAACTAGAGTATGAGTAATATCTTTTTTAATTCATGGCAGCATTGTAGGGCAAAGGTTCTATTTACTGCATTTATACTGATTAATCTTGGCGCTATAGCCCAAAACATTACAGTATCCGGTACCGTTAGCGCTAAAGAAGACAGTTCCCCTTTACCAGGAGCAAATGTATTAGCGAAACAATTAAATATTGGAGTCGTTACCGATTTCGATGGAAACTATAGTATTACTGTTCCACAAGGAACTGTATTAGAATTTTCTTATGCTGGCTTGCTTTCTGAGAACGTAAAAGCAAATTCTCAAACAATAAACGTTTCTTTAGAAAACAACCCTGTAACTTTAAACGAGACTGTTGTTATTGGTTATGGTGTACAGAAGAAAAAAGAAGTTACTGGTGCTGTAGTACAAGTAAAAGCAGAAGACATTCAAAGTTTTGTAACCGCAGATATAAGTAGTGCTTTAGAAGGGCAAATCGCTGGTGTAAGTGTTTCTTCTCAAAACGGAGAACCTGGTTCTAGCCCAGGTATACTTATTAGAGGTGTTTCTTCCTTAACAGGTTCTAACGATCCATTATATGTAGTAGATGGTGTACCATTGG
>CALGNG010000190.1 GCA_937958735.1 uncultured Aquimarina sp.
GTAATGCCCAAAATATTAGTATTAAAAATAATGTATTCCAAGATTGCCAACACAGTGGGTTTAATAGAGGGGTAATTAGGTTTGATACGGACGATGATAACAAAAACATAGCCTTTAAATCGATTAGTATTGCCCAGAACACCTTTAAGCATTTCGATAATTTAATTTTGGAAATAACCAATACCAATGGGTTGGAGTTTAAAAATAATACCATAACCAACTCGGGAACTTTTTCGCAACTGTTTCCAGAGAATCCTGTAATTACGGTAAATGCATCAAAAAATATAAGTATAAAAAACAATACTTATAAAGGTAAAGCAAGGGTTAAAATAGGGGGAGATAACGAGACATTGGTAAAGTGGTAGTTTTTATAGCAGGTTTTAGAAGGGGTTTGTTTGTTTGTTTGTTTTTTTATGTATTGTGTAGAAAGTAATTTGCTTTTTTGGAGACCAAAATAAGCAACTATAACTAATAAATTTAAAAGCGATGAAGTTTGTATCTAAAGCGTGGTTAAAAATTAAAGATTTATTAAAACAAGGATTAACACCTAAACAATTAGCTCTAAGTCTAGTCGTATCTACACTGGTTTCTATTTTTCCTGTTTTTGGAATTAGTACTATTATCCTTACCTGCTTAGCTTTGCCTTTACGATTAAATTTGCCTATTATGATAGGTTTTAGTTATGTAGCAGAGCCTTTAAAGGTTTTGTTAATTATTCCTTTTATAGCTCTTGGAGGTAAAATTTTTGGCGTAGAGCATAAGTTACTTACTTACGAAGCTATAAAGGCCAGCTACGAAATTAGTTTTTGGGATACCTTAAAAGAACTTTCTTATGAATTACTATGTGGTTTTGTAGGTTGGACATTATTGGCCATTCCAGTAGCCATAGTAGCGTACTTTTTACTACTAGTAATTTTTACCTATTTAGATAAACTAAAAAAGAAAAGGATAGCTAAAACGCTTTAAGTATTAGTAATGCTTTTTTGTAAAACAAGGAGAGGTAATTAGAATGCCTATATTGCAATATTCCTAGATAGGTTTATAATAGAACTATAAACCTATCTAGGGTTAAAGTATTCTTAGTTTAGCATCAATTATTTGCCATGTTTTTCTAAGGCTAGTTTAATAGCGGTATAGGCATTTATAATTTTTCCAGATTTGGATAAGGACGAGAAAGAAACTTTATTGTCGGAACCGGGTTGGTTAACTTCTAAATTAGCAGAAATCCCAGATTCTAAAATAATGGATTTAATTTGTTCTGGTGATAAATTTGGGAAATAAGATAATAGTAAAGCCGCCACTCCAGTAACCACTGGTGCAGCCATACTTGTACCACTGTTAGTATCGTACTTGTTTTCCGGAACAGTAGAATAGATGTCTACTCCAGGGGCAAAAATATCGATAGCTTCTTTTCCGTAGTTTGAAAATTTTGCAGGTAATTTCTCATTTAAGTTCATAGAACTAGCCCCTACTTCAATCCAATTAGTTGCTATAGTTCCATCGATAAATAACGGACTAGGGTAATTATAAAAGTAATCAGTATTAGTGCTACTGTTTCCTGCGGCATGGACTAAAAGAACCCCTTTCTTTTGGGCATATTTTACAGCCATATCTACAACTTGTTTTTCAGGAGAAAAACCTTTCCCAAAACTCATATTTATAATTTTAGCACCATTATCTACGGCATAACGAATCCCATTAGCCACATCTTTATCCGTTTCATCTCCCATAGGTGTATTTCTTACAGGCATAATAATTACATTACCTGCAATACCATCCATTCCAATTTTATTATTCCTTACTGCGGCTATAATTCCCGAAACATGTGTTCCGTGGTTGGTTCTTTTAGATAGGTCATTATTGCCATAATTTTTCTCAGATAAATCGGAATAATTATCACCTATAATCTCTCTTCCATTAAAATCTAAACTATAATTATACTTTAATCTAGTTTGTAGAGATTCCATCTTAGAAGAAAGTTCTTCGTAATGTTTAATTAATTTTTCGGAGGTTAGCTCTTTGTGTTTATTTTTGTCTAAAACTCTAAGAAATTTGCTGCGTAGAATGGACAGCTCTTTGCTTTTTATATTCTTGTTTTGAAGTTGAGTTTTTGAAAACGTAGACTTTCCTATAGCTTTTTGTAAAGGAGGGATTATTTCATTAAAAAACTCAAATTCGTCTGTGTTTCTTTTGATGGACCGTTCTAGGTTGTTTTTACCACTGTTAAAACCTTTTTTGTAATTTAAGAATTTTTGATATTCGTCTTTTTCTTGTGGGGTAATTGTATACTTGTTTTTGCCTTTAAAAAGTTTGCTATATTTCTTATAAAGTCTTGTTATTTCAAGGGTTTCCGCTTCTATGCTTTTTCCGTCTTTTCCCCCTATAAAATTCCAGCCATGTAGATCATCTATATAGCCATTGTTATCATCGTCTATATTATTGTCTTCAATTTCTTTTGTATTGGTCCATAAAACAGGGTTAATATCCTCATGGTTAATATCTAAACCAGAATCTAAAACAGCAACAATTATTGGAGTAGAGCTTATTTTTGATTTTTTTAATAATTTGTAGGCTTTCTTAAGACTAATTCCTGGAAAATTATCCTTTTTTTGATCTAATAGATGCCAGTTTCTTGGAGTCTCTTGGGAAAAGATCTTTGTTGAAATAATTAATAGAGAAAGAAAAATTATAATTTTCATTTGTTTTATGTTTTTAGATCAAATTAATTTTGTGGTGTTAAATATAATACAAAGAATAATATGGTTATTCGTGATTTATCTTTTTGCATTCTATAGTTTTAATTAGTGGTAAAATAGTAATTATAACTTTAGCCAATTTTTATAAAGAATTTCCAGAGGAGAATACTTGTGTAAAATACTTAAAATCAAAAGGTTTGTCTAGTGGTTTAACTTGTAGGTCTTGTGTTAAAAAGGGGTTTTGTTTCGAAACTAGAAGCTTAGGTCTTGCCATAAGTGCTGTAATAAAAGATTTAGTTTAAAGAGTAGTACTGTTATGCAAAATTCTAATTGGAGTTTTATGGTTTGTCTGTTTTATGTAAGGTATATAGCCTCAATTAAAAATAATTATATTAAAGATCTGTTTTGTCAGTAATCAATAACGCCTGATTTTGTTAATAAAACGAGTATTTATAATAAGAAATGGTGTCTATGTCTATAACTATTGATTTCTTCGTGATGTTTTAAAAAAAAGAATTGTATAGATAATTAATAATTAGTGTCTTGTAATATAAATTAATTTATGGTGGTAGGGTCTTTTATTTGTTGTGCGTAATAATTTTATAACAATAAAAATTATATTTATGAGACATTTTATTTTAAAATTAACATTTATTTTCGCCTTATTCTCTTTAACTTCTTGGACCATCGATACTAAAGAAGTGAATCCCGATTTATTAATAAATCAATTAGTAAACGATGCTGATTATAGAAGCGCGATGAATAAAACTTTCGCCAATTTTGATAGCTGTGAAAACAGGTCTGAATTTATTACTAATTATATAGAAAAAGAGTTATATAATAAATATCCTCAATTAAAGGAAATGGATAGCAAAGATAGAGTAGAAGTACTTTTGGTAGCTGGGAAAGATATTTATGATAACATGGAGCTATATAAATTTGGTGGTGGTTGTGATGACTCTTCTTGTAACGGAGGGTGTCATTTTTGTTGTGTAACCACTGGTATTGGAGGAAGTGGTTCTTGTTTTAGAACTCACTGTGGTGGAAGCGGTAGATGTCGTTAATATAATATTAAGACTATCGACAACGCTCTTTAATTGAAGAGAGAAATTAAAACAAAAAAGCCGCTGTTTATTTAATAAATAGCGGCTTTTTTATTGAAATTTAGACTAACAGCTCTGTGTTAAATAACTTTAAGTA
>CALGNG010000191.1 GCA_937958735.1 uncultured Aquimarina sp.
ATTTAATAATAGAATTATTCACTTACTTAATTGTTTGTGATACAATTTTAAGTATAAATATCCGTATAACCAAAAAAAACAAGCTTTCATCGATAAAAAAATGTTGTTTATCGAGACAAAAAATAATATTACAACCCACTAAATTTAAAATAAATTATCTATTTTTGCAGACTTAATAAATTTATATAAAATTATATTTTATGAACCATTATGAAACTGTTTTCATTTTGAATCCCGTTTTATCTGATGATCAGGTAAAGGAGACAGTTAAGAAGTTCGAAGACATCTTAGCTGAAGAAGGATCTAAAATGATCTCTAAAGAAAACTGGGGGTTAAAAAAATTAGCTTACCCTATTCAGCACAAAAAAAGTGGCTTTTATCACTTGTTTGAGTATACTGTAGCTGGAGAAGCTATAGATAAATTAGAATTGCAATTTAGACGCGACGAGCGTATAATGCGTTATTTAACAGTAAGTTTAGATAAGCACGCAATTTCTTGGGCAGAAAGAAGAAGAGTTAAACTTAAACAAAAAGCATAAGTTATGGCATCTATCGAACAACAAGCAAAAGGAAAAAAAGACGGAGAAATCAGATATTTAACTCCATTAAATATCGATACGTCTAAAGATAAAAAATATTGTCGTTTTCAAAAATCAGGTATCAAGTACGTGGATTATAAAAATCCAGACTGGCTATTAGGTTTCTTAAACGAGCAAGGTAAAATTTTACCAAGAAGATTAACTGGAACTTCTTTAAAATTCCAAAGAAAAGTAAGCGTAGCAGTAAAAAGAGCAAGACACCTTGCCTTATTACCATATGTTGCCGATTTAATGAAATAATAACGATCCCGAACAAATGGAACTTATATTAAAGAAAGACGTTGAGAATCTAGGATTCGCAGACGACGTAGTAGAAGTGAAAAACGGTTACGGGCGTAACTTTTTAATCCCTCAAGGAGTAGCAGTTTTAGCTACTGCTTCTGCAAAAAAAGTACTTGCCGAAAACTTAAAGCAACGCGCTTACAAAGAACAAAAACAGGTAGCCGATGCACAAGCACAAGCAGACAAAGTAGCTAGTTTTAATATTAAAATTACTGCAAAATCTGGTGCTGGTAACAAATTATTTGGATCTATTAGTAACGCAGACCTAGCAGAAGCTTTTGCTAAAGAAGGCGTAACAGTAGAAAAGAAGTTTATTACTATTGCTGGTGGAACCATAAAACGCCTAGGAACTTACGAAGCTTCTGTACGTTTCCACAGAAGTGTAGTAAGTAAAGTTAACTTTGAAATTATTACAGAAAAAGGAGCTTAATTCTTTTATCCGTATTAGAAATACTTAAAAGGCCATCCTTACAGATGGTCTTTTTTTTTTACAAAACATTAAAACAATACCTCTCCACAACAAAACAAACATCCACTTTCTTAATCACACTAATCCACAACCTTTAGATCAAAAAAACTACAATTAGACACTCCATCCACTCTACACTTAACACACTATTGCATTTTATAAAAGAATAGCCCTAGTTAACCACACCTTTAATCAGATAAAATAATTATTTTTGTGCTCTTAAAAATTAAATTGTGAAGTACGCCAGATTAAGTAAAGAACAACTAGAAGAATTACACCAAGAATTTATTAATTTCTTAGCAACACAATCTATAGATGCCGAAGAATGGGCTAAACTAAAGACCGAAAAACCAGAAGTTGCCGAAGCCGAAATTGATGTATTTAGTGATATGATATGGGAAGGCGTTTTAACTAAAGTTACCCATTTAGAACACTTTTCTAAAGATCAAATACACCTATTTTATCTTACTGCAGAAAAAATGCACTTAATAGCCATTAAAGTTAAAAATCCAGAAATAGATTTATTAACCGACAAAGGATATACTTGGCTACAAAACAATTTACTGGACGACACTGTAAATTTCTTTAACGCTACCAAAGACTATAACGCAGACAAAAACCTAGACAAGTTTAATCTAATAAAAGAAGGCGCACAAATTACCAAAGGCAACCTCTATAATTACTTTGCTAAACTATTAGACAACAAAAAATAAACCCTACAAAAAGCCATTACAAAAAAGGCTATATAATAGCTTTAGTTGATTATTTCATAAATAATTAGACATCAAAATAAAAAATACTGACAAAATATTAATTTTATCCCTTTTTTATTTTTAAATTCTAACAGGCAATAATGTATGAATATTTGTATTTTTACAGCCAATAATTCAATTAAAAAATAGAAAAATGAAAGTAACTGTTGTAGGTGCTGGAGCTGTAGGAGCCAGTTGTGCAGAATATATTGCAATTAAAAATTTTGCGTCGGAAGTAGTAATTTTAGATATTAAAGAAGGCTATGCACAAGGTAAGGCAATGGATCTTATGCAAACCGCTTCTTTATTAAACTTTGACACCCAAATTACAGGTAGCACCAACGATTATGCAAAAACGGCTAACTCCGAGGTTGCAGTAATTACTTCTGGTATTCCACGTAAACCTGGGATGACTCGTGAGGAGCTTATTGGTATTAATGCAGGAATTGTTAGACAAGTTTCCGAAAACTTAATTAAACACTCTCCAAACATTATTATTATCGTAGTAAGTAACCCTATGGATACTATGACTTATTTGGTACACAAAACTACTGGGTTACCTAAACATAGAATTATCGGAATGGGTGGTGCATTAGATAGCGCACGTTTCAAGTACCGTTTAGCAGAAGCTTTAGAAGCTCCAATTTCCGATATCGACGGTATGGTAATTGGCGGACATAGCGATAAAGGGATGTTACCCCTAACACGTTTAGCTACTCGAAACAGTGTTAAAGCATCCGATTTTTTAACCAAAGAGCGTCTAGAACAAGTTGCTGCCGATACTAAAGTAGGAGGCGCTACTTTAACTGGATTATTAGGAACCTCCGCATGGTATGCACCAGGTGCAGCTGTTTCTTCTATGGTACAAGCTATTGCTTGCGACCAAAAGAAAATGTTCCCTTGTTCTGCTTTATTAGAAGGCGAATACGGAATGAAAAACATCTCTATTGGAGTACCTGTTATTTTAGGCAAAAACGGTATCGAAAAAATTATTGAAATTGAATTAGATGCTGCCGAAAAAGCAAAACTAGTTGAAAGCACAGAAGGAGTACGCAAAACTAACCAATTGTTAGAATTATAAGCTACCCTTTTCAAAATAAGTAAAAAGCCCCTCTTCGGGGCTTTTTTTATGACCCTACACAACAAACAGATCAAAACAAAAATACTGCGAGGACACCCTCGCAGTATTTTTAAATAACTCCTTATTTTCTAATAAAAACTACACGTAATTCTTATAATTATGCACTTCTATTTTTGCTTTTAAATCGTGAAGTAAATTAAACAATCCAAAAAAGGTCCTGTTTAAATACAAAAAATGCTTACTACCCCTACTTCCATTCATCTTACGCAGTTCCTTATCATTAGAATACTTTTCACTTAAATCGGTAATTTGATCCCAGAAATCTTCGTTAGAAAAATCAAACGTATCTCCATGGAAAGGAGAAGTAAACAAGGATAACATTTCGTGGAATAATTCCGAAAAGAATTTAATTTCTTTATCCGTATCGTTTTCCAACAAAATCTCTAGCTCGTACATCTTAGCCTTAAAAAAAGCTGGATTATTAATATTTTCTATATTTGCCAATTCAAAATAGGGCGTATAAAACTCTAAAGGCACTTGTTTTATACATCCAAAATCTATAGCTATAAGATTATGGTCTTGATCTATTAAAAAGTTACCTGGATGCGGGTCGGCATGTACCGCTTTTAAAATATGCATTTGGTACATATAAAAATCCCACAAAGCCTGTCCTATTTTATTCCCTTCGCCTTGAGCAAATCCTTTATCTGTAAATTCACTAAGATGTATACCATCCATCCAATCCATAGTAATAATCCTATCAGAAGAGTATGGTTCGTAATATTTGGGAAATTTTAGATTGGGGATATTAGCACAAGCTTGGGTAATTTCTTTACTCTGCTTTATCTCTAAGATATAATCGGTTTCTTCTAATAGTTTACCTTCTATTTCCTTGAAGTACTTATCGGTATCTTGTCCTTGCATGTTAAACATTCTAACAGCGATGGGTTTAACCATCGCTAAGTCAGAACTGATACTGTCTGCTACACCTGGATATTGGATTTTCACAGCAAGTTTTTTCCCATCTTTTTCAGCTTTATGCACTTGGCCAATACTGGCCGCATTTACTGATTGGCTTGCAAACATATCAAAAATATCTTCGGGATATTTCCCGAAATATGTCTTAAATGTTTTTCTAACCAAAGGGGCCGAAAGCGGAGGTACGCTAAACTGAGCCAGAGAAAATCGTTCTACATAAGCCTTAGGTAATAAGCTCTTTTCCATAGAAAGCATTTGGGCTACCTTTAAAGCACTCCCTTTTAAGCTTTTTAAACCATCATAAATATCGGCGGCATTTTCTTGATTTAGCTCATCTTTATTTAGACTTGGATTTACGGCTTTTTTACCAAAATACTTAAGGTAATTTCCTCCTACTTTAACACCAGTTTTTACTAACTCTGTTGTTCTTCCCAACTTTGATGTGGGTATTCTGTCTATCGTCTTCATATATCCTTACAATTAACTGGTCATTTTTTCTTTCCAAAGAAACTTTCCTAAGTCTATAATACTATCTAAAGGCGTATTATCAAAAACATCAAATACCGTATTTACCGATTTTTCTATAGCTATATCCGTTTTTTCGAATGCAGGCGACTCGTCCTCCACCCAAAACTTAAGCAAAAGTAAAAACTGTATCCAAACCGCTTCCGAGATTACTCTAACTGGTTTCTTTGTTATTTTTAACTTCTTAGCCTCGTTACCATCGTTTGCCAAATCTGCACCAAAGTCTTTAATCTTTGCCCTTAACTTAGTTAATTGCTTTAGGTTTTTAAGCGGCTCCTTATCCATTTTTAAAGCCACCAACACATAACTCCTGTTTGCCGTTAACAACTCGAAAAAGGTGTAATAAAAAGTAAGCAGCTTATCCCTGTTGGTAAAAGAATTAAATTCGGAATTTTCCAACAACAAGCCTTCTACGATTAAATAAAAATCGGCCCAAATTATCTTTTTCAACCCTTCTAGACTACCAAAATGCTGATAAAATTCGGACTCCTCAAAGCCCTGATCTTTACAAAACGAAAACACACTCTGAGGCACTTCTTTTAACAGCACATGCTCCATGTAAGCAGTAACAATTAATGCTCTTACATCTTTTTCTTCGGTAATTTTATCTGTTTCCATAATCAAATCGTTTAATAGTAAAGGTACAACCTGTTTAATCTTTTTGTAAAAAAACTAAACAAAATATTTGTTAAAGTTTAGTCGAAAAAAAAGTGAATTTCTTATATAAAATCTACCTTATAAATACTCCAAACCATTTCTGCATATCGTATAAATAGAAATCTAGATTAGATCGAATTACACCATCTTTTTTTCTAACCCTATTTTATTTTTCACAAATACCTAAGTTATAAAAAAAACTATAAGCAAATCCTCTAACCTTAATTAGTATTAAAAATGCCAATAAAGCAATCTTAAGTTTTATTGGCATTTTTACACAAAACAAAATTGACACTTTGTCATATTTAACGTAGTGGTATTTTTTTTGACTGTAGTCTAGTATAAAAATTTAATAATATAAACTTATATAATTATGGCTACTGGAAATATTAATGTTTCGGTGGAAAATATTTTCCCACTTATTAAAAAGTTTTTGTATTCGGATCACGAAATATTTTTACGTGAATTGATTTCGAATGCCACAGATGCTACCTTAAAGTTAAAGCATTTAACTAGCATTGGA
>CALGNG010000192.1 GCA_937958735.1 uncultured Aquimarina sp.
TAAGCACTGTAGACGATATTTTGGTAGAGACTAACGAGACATTTAGTTTGTCAGTAGAAAGAGAGCTTTCAGGCACAGTTGTCGATTTTACTAGAAAGGCTATAGGTACTATTAGGGATAACGATATACCCTTTGTAGAAAGACCATCAAGTCAGACTCTTACAATTTCGGATAGTACCATAGAAGAAGGCGGAAATTTGGAGTTTGTAATAAGCTTATCGGAAGTGTCTTTGGAAGATATTGTGTTAAAACTAGCTTTAACAGACGGTACTACAAATATTTTTGATTATGCTAGAATAATACCAGAAATTACCATTCCAGCAGGAGATTTAGAAGTATTTGTTGAGGTGGCTACGATAGACGATCAAGAAATAGAATTGGACGAGGATTTAGTATTGTCTGTCCAAGGTGTAATATTGGGTAGCATAACTAATTTTGAAGACGTTGGAATAGGAGTAATAATAGATAACGAAGAGGAAATAAAAGAAGATGTAATCTTATTTCCTAAATATTTCACCCCTAATGGAGATCGTTTTAATGATATATGGCATGTAGACCAAATTTATAAAAGATTAGTAAAATTTATCTATATCTACAATAGATATGGGAAGTTGTTAAAACAATTAAATAAGGAAACCATTGGTTGGGATGGTAGTTACCAAGGAGAAATAATGCCTAGTAATGAATATTGGTTTATGGCAGAATTACAAAATGGGAAAATACAGCAAGGACATTTTAGTTTAAAAAGATAGTAAATGCATATGTATAAATAATAAGAATTCTGAATAATTACTGCTTACTTATTTGTAATTTTACATAAAATTTTTTGCTTTTGAAAGAACACGAAAATGCTTGTACCTTTATTAACGATACTAAATGTGCGTTAACCATAGGAACTTTTGATGGCGTTCATATAGGACATAGAGAAATTATAGAGCGTCTAACAGAAACAGCTAAAGCCAATGGGTTGGATTCGGTAATTCTTACCTTTTTTCCGCATCCAAGAATGGTACTTCAAAAAGATGTCGATATTAAATTGATTAATACAATGGAGGAGCGTTCGCAGATTTTAAAAAGGACAGGTCTTAACCATTTAGTAATTCATCCTTTTAGCGAAAGTTTTTCTCAACTTTCTGCAGACGACTACGTAAAACAACTATTAGTAAAGTACCTAAAAGCAAAAAAAGTAATTATAGGTTACGACCATCGTTTTGGAAAAGGGCGTACAGCAAACATTACCGATCTAATAAAATTTGGAGAGGAATTTGATTTTGAAGTAGAAGAAATTAACAAGCAAGAGATAGAAGATGTTGCGGTAAGCTCTACTAAAATACGTCGCGCATTAGAAGACGGAGAAATAGAAAAAGCGAATACCTATTTGGGCTATAATTTTATGCTAACAGGAAAAGTAGAAAAAGGACGACAACTAGGACGTACCTTAGGCTTCCCTACAGCTAATTTAGATATTGCAGAAACCTATAAGCTAATTCCAAAAGAAGGGGTCTATATTGTAAAAGCTTGTATCGATAATACTATTTATTTTGGTATGACTAATATAGGAACCAACCCCACAGTAGGAGGAAAGAAACAAACAATAGAAACCTATTTTTTTGATGCAGAATTTAATTTGTATGATAAAAAAATACAGATAGAACTATTAAAGCGCATAAGAGACGAACAAAAGTTTGAATCGGTAAAACAACTTAAAGAAATGATGAGTAAAGACGAAGATTTTGCTAGGGATTATATTAGTGAATTATTATAAGTATTTTAATGGATAATTTGATAAAGGATATAGAAACTCGATCTGATATTGAATATTTAATACATCAATTTTATATAAAAGTAAAGCAAGATGCCACTATCGGTTTCTTTTTTACAGAAATAGTCCATTTAGATTTTGATATACACCTTCCTAAAATGTATGATTTTTGGGAATCCATTATATTTAAAAAAGCGTCCTATAATGGTAATCCCATGCTATCTCATATTCTACTAAATAAAAAATTTTCAATAGAAAAAAAACATTTTCAAAAATGGCTTTTTTTATGGGAAGAAACCATTACAGAAAATTTTACAGGAATTAATGCTAAAGAGGGGATTCAAAGAGCCCACCAAATAGCAGAACTTATACAATTTAAAATTCAAAAAAAATATTAATTTCTTCTTAGTTATTTTGGCTGTATAACATATAAGAAACGTTATCAGGTCTTTAAATCTTTATTAATAAATATTTTTTTTGATTGACCTTCTTTAATAAAAAGTTAAATAATAGAATATCTAAGTATTTGTAAGTGTAATTAGTGCATTTTGCAATCAAAACCGAAGCGAAGTTTTTTTTATATAAAATGTTGCTACTAAGAATCTCTAGCATACTTTTCTTGATATAGTTTCGTTGTAATAAGCAATGTGTTATACATTTAATTAAAAACTGAGTTTTTGATAACTAAAATCAGTAAGGTTTTTGAAAAAAACCGAATAATACTTTAGATAATTATTAAAATGGAAACAAAAAAATCCCCCATTTTTTATTTAAAAGCGAAACAAAAAGAAGAATACGATTCTTTAAATACAGAAGTATTAAAGTCTAGTATTTCTATTTTTTTATTGTCGGCTCTTATTGCTTTATTGCCTATTGCAGGGATTATTTCGGCGTATAAAATACATAGTAATAATGCTGTATATCAGTTAAGTGATATTAAAAAAGAATCTAGGGTGCCCGTAGTGCAAATTACTACAAAAAATAAAGATTTATAATAAGTAAAGTAATAGTTCTTTGCTCTAGTTAATAGTAAGGGTGGATTATTCAATATTTTGTAAAACAGCGGATTTCTAAATAAAATCTAACCCGATTTATTCAATAATTTACTTAACATAATTCTTGGTTTCCTTTTCAAGAAAGAGGTATTGCAATTGAATTGTAATATATTTGATTTAAAGTATTGAATACATGAAAACGTGGCTTTTTAAAGCGATAGATAACAGTCCTTTAATTATTTTTAGAATTATTTTTGGCTTTTTAATTACCTGTGAGGCATGGGGAGCTATTGCCACAGGTTGGGTCCATAGGGTATTAATAGCA
>CALGNG010000193.1 GCA_937958735.1 uncultured Aquimarina sp.
TCCTTGGCAAATGGCTTGTGAGGCATCTGGAGCGATTTTGAAAGTAGTTCCGTTGAATGATTTGGGTGAGTTAGATTTATGTTGGAATCCAATATTACGTAAATAAAGACACTCTTTCTGTAATTAGCACTATCCCAAATGGCCCTAGCGATAAAGCTGGTATTGTTTCTGGGGATCGCATTTTAATTTCTAATCTAGATACCCTTTACGGAAAAAAGCACAGCACTAACAATAATATACAAGCTAAACTTAGAGGAACCATAGGGAGCACCGTTAAGCTGCAAATATTTAGACCCCAAAAAGGGATTATTAATTACAACATTAAACGAGAAAGAGTTCCTATTGTTAGCGTAAAGGCTTCTTTTTTGGTTAACAAAGAAATTGGATATATTAAACTAGAACGTTTTGCAGAAACTTCTTACCACGAATTTAAAACTGCTTTACTCGATCTTAAGAAAAAAGGTATTAAGAGTCTTATTTTAGATCTTCGGGAAAACGGGGGTGGATATGTAAAACCCGCCACAGAAATTGCAGACGAATTTTTAGAGGCCGATAAACTTATTATGTTTACGAAAAATAGAGAACATAAAATTTCTAATGTATATGCTACCGCTAAAGGTAGTTTTGAAAACAAAAACATTTATGTTCTTATCGATGAAAATTCTGCATCGGCTAGTGAAATTTTAGCTGGCGCCTTACAAGATAACGACAAAGGTATTATACTAGGACGCAGATCCTTTGGAAAAGGACTTGTACAGCAAGAACGCAGTTTGGGAGATGGTAGCAAAATTAGGCTTACGGTCTCTAAATACTACACCCCTACAGGAAGATCTATACAAAGACCTTACGAAAAGGGAACTAAAGCCTATTACGAAGAATACTTGGAGCGTTACGAAAGTGGAGAATTACAAGATTCTACAAAATTAAAGATTAACGATAGCCTTATATTTAAAACCCCAAAAGGAAAAATTGTTTACGGCGGTGGAGGTATAATACCCGATATTTACATTCCTAAAAAAGCAGAACGCAACCTAGAAGTACTGGACTACACCTCTTACACCGGTGTATTAAGTAGGTTTGTATTTAAAGAATTAGATACTAATAGAAAATTCTACAACAATCTAGGCATAAGCGAATTAAAAAACCTAGAAATAACAGATGTCTTACTAAAAGAGTTTAAGACCTACGCTACAGAAAGGGCTTTAGTATTTGCTGGTGCAGACGCTAACCTTTCCATAAAAAAAACAATTAAGGCCGAAATGGCAAATCAATTATTTTCTACCAATGTAGGTTTCCAAATTCTAAGTTCCGAGGACGAAATGATCCAAAAAGTATTAACTCTGGAAAATAATAGCCTTTAAGCTAATTTTGCTCTCTATACTTTTTTTCTATTTTTTTAGATATTAACAATATCCCAACAATTACCAATACACAAGCAGAGGCCATTATAGCAATAATTGCTGTTTTACTTTGACCTGCTAATAAATTTGAAAAATCTAAAAACGTAACATTAAAAACCATTGTAAATAATGATAGTGCTATTAAGACATACAAGAAATACTTCATCTTATTTTTTTTACACAAATATACCATTATTTCAACATACATTTAAGTCTTCAAAAGTCTTAGATAATGTATCTTTGTAGACCTATTTATTGTATTGCAACAACAATTAATACAATAAAAAAGTTTCTTTTTCAATTAGAATCTCTTTTTAAATGAAGCTAAAATCGCTTTCCGTAGTTAACTACAAAAACATTGCTTCGAAGCACCTAGAGTTAGATCCCAAAATAAATTGTTTTGTGGGTAAAAATGGAATAGGAAAAACAAATGTACTGGATGCTATTTATCACCTTTCTTTTGGTAAAAGTTATTTTAATCCCATTACCAGCCAAAATATAAACCATAATGCAGATTTTTTTATGATCGAAGGCCTTTACCATAGAGAGGATCGAGAAGAAAAAGTAATGGTTAGCGTTAAAAAAGGTCAAAAAAAAATTATTAAACGCAATGGTAAAAACTACGAAAAAATAAGCGAACATATTGGTTTTTTACCTCTAGTTATTATTTCTCCAGCAGATAATAACCTAATTATAGAAGGTAGTGCCACCCGCAGAAAATTTATGGATGGTGTATTATCGCAAACCAATCCTAATTACCTACAGTTATTACTTAAATACAATAAAACCCTAGCGCAACGTAATGCGTTGCTAAAATACTTTGCCTTAAATAGAACTTTTGATGCCGAAAATTTAAGTATCTACAACGAGCAGTTGGACGATTTTGGAACTAAAATACACGAAATACGCACCCATTTTATAGCTGCCTTTACTCCTATTTTTAAAAAAAGATACGAGCACATTTCCGACAATTCCGAGTATGTAGATCTAGTATACCAATCCAAAGTACACCAACAAACTATTACAGAACTATTAGAGGAAAACCTTGCTAAAGATCGTGTATTACAATATACCAGTACAGGAGTGCATAAAGACGATTTAGAATTTAACATTTCTAATTACCCCATTAAAAAATTTGGAAGCCAAGGGCAACAAAAATCTTTTCTAATTGCTTTAAAATTGGCCCAGTTCGATTTTATATTATTACAAAGCGATGCTCCTCCTATTGTGTTATTAGACGATATTTTTGATAAATTAGACGAATCCCGTGTAGAGCAACTTATAAAACTAGTAGACGACAGTAATTTTGGACAAATTTTTGTAAGCGATACACATCCTAACCGTACCGAAGCTGTGGTTAAAAAAATAACCAAATCTTATAAAATATTTAAACTTACTTAAATGAAAAAAACACTCTACCTGCTTCTCGTTTCTACTATACTTATAAACTGTAACTATTCTAAAAAAGTTACAATTAATAGCTTAGATGGCTTTTGGGAAATAGATAAAGTTATAGCGCCTAACGGCGAAGAAAAGCCTTATAATTTTAATCCTTTTATCGATTTTTTTAAAATGGAAACCGACAGCACTGGATACCGAAAAAAATTAAAAGCCGCTTTTAATGGTGCTTATGAAGGAAATAATATTTCACAAAAATTTACCGTTTCCAAAAATAAAGAAACATACACCATTACCTACAATGTAAAAAACACCACTTGGACAGAAATATTAATAGAAGCCAGTCCTCAAAAAATTATTCTTCAAAATTCTGAAGGAATTAATTACATCTACAAACCATTTACCCCAATAGTGCTAGAATGAAAAAACAAAAACGACATAACGAACACCAAAGCTTAGGCGAAGTTTTAAAAGATTTTGTTTCGCATAATCGCTTAGAAAAAGGGATAAACCAAGTACAGGTAGAACAAACATGGAATCAAGTTATGGGACCTGCTATAGAAAAGTACACTAATGGGATTAAACTAAACAAGGGTATTTTATATGTAAAACTAAGCTCCTCTGTACTTAGAGAAGAACTTAGCTATGGAGTTTCTACAATTAAAAAAAATCTTAACGAAGCTTTAAAGCAAGAGCTTATAGAAAAAGTTGTTTTAAGTTAAAATATTTTTATTTTATTACACCATATATTAATCATTCCTTTTACATTAAAACAGGAGTGGTTTAACTTTAATTAAATAATCAAATGAATCACATTCCAAGTTTAGACCTCAATTTATTTTTGTCTAAAGATGCTTCAAAAAAACAACAGTTTGTTAACGATTTAGGGAATGCTTTTGAAGAAATTGGTTTTATTTCTCTTAAAAATCACTTTCTATCGGAAGCCTTAATGTCTAATTTATACACCCAAATTAAAGCTTTTTTTAATTTACCTAAAAACATTAAGCAGCAATACGAAAAAGAAGGTTTACACGGACAACGTGGGTATACTTCTTTTGGTAAAGAACAAGCAGTGGGACACTCTAAAGCCGACCTAAAAGAATTTTGGCATTTTGGACAAGAACCAAATTCTAATTTTGAATTTAGTAAAGATTACCACCCTAATATTACCGTAGCAGAAGTTCCCGACTTTAATACCATAGGAATGGAAGCTTTTAAAATGTTAGAAAAAACAGGAATCCATTTATTACGTGCCATTGCTTTATATTTAGGACTAGAGGAGTCTTACTTTGACCAATGGAGTACTTGTGGTAATAGTATTTTACGCCCTATACACTACCC
>CALGNG010000194.1 GCA_937958735.1 uncultured Aquimarina sp.
ACTGCTTCTGAGGCTAGTTTCTGAACATGAAATCTATCGGTTACTATGACGGTTTTAGGGAAGCATTTTTTAGCAATCAAATTCATGTTTCCCGCCATATCCACAGTAACTTCCTTGACCATATTTCGTCTTTCTACAGGGATTTTATTAAGTACATTGATTATCCTAATTGGGACATATGTTTTTTAAGTTTTTGACGACCTAAAAATATAACCTTTTTAGCTCCCCATGATCTTTTAAGTTTTCCCTAGGGAAAGCTTAAAAGATCATGGGGATTTTTATACTAAATTTTAAAACCTGTTGCGTTTATGGGTTGAATATAAATTACTTGAATCTAAGAGTCAAAATAAAAGAGTGATATTTTTTTCATTTTTTAGACTTGATATAGGGTTACTTATTTTTCTTCCTTCTTAAAAAGAAAAATTCCATCACTATCTAAGCCTGTTAGTTTTTTAATGCGACTATATATATACCAAATAATCCCTATCATAATAAGCATAGAGGGTATTACTATTATGGGGTAGCTATATAGGGTCATTTGTCCTAATTCGTCGTTAAAAGCTTCGGTACCAGTAGGGCTTTTTACAAAATATTTTGCAAGTACATAATTTAAGAAAGCGGAAAGCATAAAGGATAAGAACAAAAAGAAAGAAGCCTTTTTAATGTTACCTTTTAGAGTTTGCTTCTTGGTACTATCTAGGTTAATATTAATAGTTTGTTTGTCAAAAATATCGTCGTGATATAGAAATTTAGGAGCTATAGGGTAGGAGGTAAAGTTTGAAAAATAAATTACGCAACCAATTATAAAAGGAATTGCAGCTTCTTTTATGGCAATTAAATCGGTAGATAACTTCATTACACCAACAATTCCAGAAAGTAAAATGCTTATGAAACCTAACACGGCAATAAAGTTTTTTTCTTTTTTAATTACCAAATCGTATAGTCCAAAAATGAAAGGAAAAGCTAAGGCTATTAATAATATATGTAAAGCACTTACTTCAATGTCAAAAAAATTAGTAGCCCATTTAGGCCCTTTCATTAAAATTAATGCAGGAATTACGATGGTTAAAAGAAGGTTGTTTAAACCGTTGTCTTTTTTTTTAGCTGGTGTAGTCATTAATTTTAGTTAGATTCTTTTTCAAATATAATACTCTCATATGCTCCTATATCGGATGGGGAAATACGTTCTGTACCAATAATATCATTTCCTGTAATAAATTTTGCTAGTCCATTGGCAGCAGATTCTTCGCTTATTTCTAATTTATTAAGATTTGTGTTTCTAAATCTAGGATTTTCATTAAAAATACAATTAGAAAATATAGAAGGATTATTTATATCAAGATCTGTAGCGTTACTGTTAGAAGATAAATCAATTAAGCAGTTTTCGAAGTTAATATTAAAACCAGCATCAGGATTATTGGTAGCGGTAATTTCGTTTCTTCTTCGTCCTACAATAATACAGTTTTCGAAAGTGGCATTTAAGTCTGTAGTAGTAACTGTACTTTCTGTGCTATTAGAATTGTTTAGACTTATTGCGGCTCCTAAAGAAGTGCCGAAACTAAAAATATTAGAAAAAGTACTATGTGTAAAATTATAATTCCCACCCTCTTCTATATTAATAGAAGAACGACCAGTTTGATTTATAACCACATTGTTTCCTAGTATTGTAGAAGCTTTAGCTTGTATGCCTACGGTTTGAGAATTGTATATTTGTACGTTATTAAGTCTTAAATTAGGAGTGGTTTCGGTATTATCTCCTTCTACAAGTAACCCTGTAATAGCATTTTTTATAATAGTATTTTCTAAGGTAGCTTTTCCACCTTTTTGGATCCATATAAAATCCCATTGGGCAGGAAGGTTATCAAAGTCTTCGTCTATTTGATTTCCTTCAATAATTACTTCATTTAAAAAAGGATTTTCTTCATCTTCGGGACTGTCTTCCCCTATAATATTAAGCGTAGCTCCATCTTCTATAATAAGCCCAGAGTCTCGACTAAAGTGTAGACGAGAACCAGCCGATATATTCATTGTTTTTCCAGTAGGTACAATAGCATAGCCAAAAATAACTTGTGCTTTGGTTCTATTTATATTAAGTTCATCATCGTTTAAATCATAACCTTTAATTACTATAAAATTTCCTTTTTCGTTGCGTTGGTCTGTGGTAAATTCGCGTGTTGGATTTTCATTAAAAGAAAATTCAGCATTGATTACTTGGGTAGAAAGTTGTACTTGTCTTGGATCACCCTCGGTTTCAAAAATAATTTCATCTAGGTAATTGTTTTCGACATCAAGATCGTCTACAGTAGGGTCTATGGTTGCTTCTATAAAAATAAAGATACTATCCTTAGCTAGGATTTCTACATTTTCAAATATTTTACCAGAAGCAGCTTCGCTAGTTTCGGATAAGTTATTAGGAAGTCCATCTACATTTAATTGATATTTAGAGGAAGCGCCACGTCTTAAAGAAACATTAGAAATGCTAATATCGTCGTTAGAATTATTTCTAACCGTTAAAAGTTTAGTACTAGATTGTATATTATTAAATAAAGTATCTAAAAAGATAGTATCTGTAGAAAATGAAATTTGTGTGCTTTGTGCAGCTTCAAAATCAAAGTCTTTCCTGCAAGAGCTCCATAGCATAATACACAGAAAAGAAAGGGTGAAATAAAAGTACTTTTTCAAGGTTATTGTTTTAGGTAAAAATATAACTTTTTTATTATTGTATTTATTGTAATCATTAATTTATAAAATACTACGTAGTACTACGTAATATATTTGTTTCTAATACGTCATAAATAGAAACATTCGTACCTTTGCTAAGTTTGGCAAAAATAAGTCGATTTTCAATTAAAAAAATAAAAATATTTAGATATGAGTTCATTTGATGTAGCTATAATTGGTTCGGGACCTGGAGGCTATGTAGCCGCTATCCGTTGTGCACAATTAGGAATGAAAACCGCCCTTATAGAAAAGTATAATACGTTAGGAGGTACTTGTTTAAATGTGGGTTGTATACCAAGTAAGGCTTTATTAGACTCTTCACACCATTACGAGCATGCTACTAAGCATTTTGATGCTCATGGAATAGAGGTTAATGGAGATATAAAAGCAAATTTAGAAAAAATGATAGCTCGCAAGCAAACTGTGGTAGACCAGACTTGTGCAGGAGTAGAGTTTTTAATGAGTAAAAACAAAATAGAAGTTTTTACAGGTATAGGTAGTTTTAAAGACGCTACACATATTAATGTAACAGATTCTGAAGGTGCAGTTTCGATCATCGAAGCAAAAAATACCATTATTGCTACAGGTTCGAAGCCATCCCAGTTATCTTTTGCTACCGTAGATAAAAAAAGAGTAATTACTTCTACAGAAGCCTTAAAACTTAAAGAGATTCCAAAACACTTAGTAATAATAGGTGGAGGAGTAATAGGTCTTGAGCTTGGTCAAGTATACAAGCGTCTAGGTGCAGAGGTAACAGTAGTAGAGTATATGGATCGCATT
>CALGNG010000195.1 GCA_937958735.1 uncultured Aquimarina sp.
AATAAAAGATCTAGAAGGCTTAAGGGGAAGAGCAGCTAAGTTAGTAGATAGCGATAAAAATGGGGCCTTAGATTTATTACTAACAGGCTTTCCAACACCTAAACAAAGAGAATTGGGTGTATATCATATCCATAAAAATAATGGAAAGGGGAATTTTAAATTTCAGAAAAAACTACCTAAAGGACATCGTTTAAGTTATAAAACATTAGTAACCGATTTTAATAACGACGATATCGAGGATTTTATATTTTATGGAGGAGAAGATATTGTTGCTGCTAAAGGAAAAAAAGGTATAGCTTATACCAAAGCAGCAGAGGATGTTTTAGGTAAAGCTGCTAAAATAAAAGAAGCCTCTTCGATTACATCAATAGACTACGATAACGATGGGGATTTTGATTTATTTATAACTAGATCTCAACATTCCTTTAAAAAAGAATCTTTTTATGATGCAGAAAATAGGACTTTTGCTTTTTTTACAAGATTTAAGCCATTTAAGTATGAGGATTTAACAATCGAAGGAGATTTTAAATTAGAAAATTTACAAATGGCATTTCCTCATTTTGATGTATTTGTAGGAGCAAACAAACGTAAATTGGAATTTAAAGTAGATAAGCATGGTCAAAAGGACTTTACATTAACACAAGAAGAAGCAAAGGGATGGCCAGAAGATCATGCCGCTAAGGGGCTTTATATTGGATATGTAGGAAATAATCTATGGCGTATTGCTGGAGACACTTCATCTCCAACCGCTGCCGTAATCCATAATGTAGTTGTGGCTCCAAAAGTAAAACCTTTAGAGCTTATGCCTGCAGTATTGTTAGAGAACCGTAATGGTAAATTTATAGATGTTACC
The DNA here is from genome assembly GCA_937958735.1 of uncultured Aquimarina sp. GTDB lineage: Bacteria > Bacteroidota > Bacteroidia > Flavobacteriales > Flavobacteriaceae > Aquimarina. The sequence goes on from CALGNG010000195.1 coordinate 854, forward strand.
CAAAAAATGGGGATTAACATTCCAGAACAAACTACCGGTGCTACAGTAGGGGATTTTGATAATGATGGATGGGCAGATTTATTTGTAGTACGTTATGGAGTTCCAGCTTCTCAAAACAAACAAATTCTATTAATGAATCAAAAAGGTAAAGGATTTGTAAACCATAAAGATCACGAGATAATTTCTAGAGAATTAGGAGCTACAGGTAGTGGAGCAGAAACTATAGATTATGATAATGATGGTGATTTAGATATTATTTACGCAAACGAGCGTGGACGTTGGCATTTATACACCAACAATACTAAAAATAACCACAATTATATAGTAATAAAGGTGGGGTCTTCTCCTAAAAAAGGATCGGTAAAAAAACAATCTAAATCTACAGGAGCCGTAGTAACGCTTAAGTCTTGTGGGAATATTTATAAACGTGTTGTAGGGGCTACATCTTCGGCATATAGCCATGGAGCCAATACCGATTTACTTATTGGTTTAGGAGATTGTGATAAAATAGACGAAGCAACAATTAAATGGCCTAATGGGCAAGAGTTATCTTTTGATGTCGAAAAACTTAACACAAGTATTTTTGTGGGAGAGAAATAGATAATATTCTAAAATAACTAAATTAATTAAAATAAAAAACCAGAACAGTGCTTGCATTGTTCTGGTTTCTTTTTTCTCTACTTTAGTCATTTAATAAAATAAAGAGTATTGAAAAATAAATATCTTAAACTTGACCAACACCCATATTGTAGCGTTCTGTAATAGGGGACTGGTTAGCGGCTTCTATGCCCATACTAATCCATTTTCTAGTGTCTATAGGATTAATTATACCATCGGTCCATAGGCGTGCAGCGGCATAATAAGGGGAGGTTTGTTTATCGTATTTGGATTTTATTTTTTCGAATAATTCTTTTTCTACTTCTGGTGTAATTTTTTCGCCCTTAGATTTTAAAGAGGCGGTTTCTATTTGTAAAAGTACTTTAGCAGCTTGCGCACCTCCCATTACAGCTAACGCAGCACTAGGCCAAGCGCATATTAGTCGTGGATCGTAGGCTTTTCCGCACATAGCATAGTTACCAGCTCCGTAAGAGTTACCTATAATAACTGTAAATTTGGGTACCACACTATTAGCCATAGCTTGTACCATTTTTGCTCCATCTTTTATGATTCCTCCATGCTCACTTTTACTACCTACCATAAAACCAGTAACATCTTGCAGAAATACTAAAGGGATTTTCTTTTGATTACAGTTACTTATAAAACGTGCTGCTTTGTCTGCCGATTCCGAATAAATAACGCCACCAACCTGCATTTCGCCTTTAGCGTTTTTGGTAACTAAACGTTGGTTAGCCACTATACCTATAGCCCAACCATTAATCCTAGCATAGCCAGTAAGTAATGTTTTCCCGTAACCTTTCTTATATTGTTCAAAGTTAGAATCGTCTACTAGACGTTCTATAATAGGAAGCATATCATAGGGCTTATTACGCTCTTGGGGTAATAAACCATAAAGGTCTTCTATCTTGTGTTTGGGAGCAATGGGAGCTATTTTGTTAAAGCCTGCATTTTCGGGACTTCCCATTTTAGAAACAATGTTTCTAATCTTATCTAAAGCATCATTATCATCTTTAGCTTTATAATCGGTTACACCAGAAATTTCGCAATGTGTAGTAGCACCACCCAAGGTTTCGTTATCTATATTTTCTCCAATAGCTGCTTTTACAAGATAACTACCAGCTAAAAATATACTGCCTGTTTTGTCTACAATTAAAGCCTCGTCGCTCATAATAGGCAGATAGGCTCCTCCCGCAACACAACTTCCCATTACGGCTGCAATTTGAGTAATGCCCATACTACTCATTTTAGCATTGTTTCTAAACATGCGACCAAAATGCTCTTTGTCTGGAAAAACTTCGTCTTGCATAGGTAAAAAAGCTCCTGCACTATCTACTAGATAGATTATAGGTAGACGATTTTCCATGGCAATTTCTTGTGCTCGTAAATTCTTTTTGGCGGTAATAGGGAACCAAGCACCCGCTTTTACTGTAGCATCGTTAGCTACAACAATACATTGTTTTTTATGGATATAACCTATTTTTATAACTACACCACCACTAGGACACCCTCCATATTCGGTATACATATCGTCACCAGCAAAAGCTCCAATCTCTATACTTTCGGAATTTTTATCTAATAGGTAATCTATACGCTCCCTAGCTGTAAGTTTTCCTTTACTATGTAATTTTTCGATGCGTTTTTTTCCACCACCAAGAGCTACTTGGGACAGTTTTTGTTGCAGTTGATTTACAAGTTGTTTGTTGTAGTCTTCGTTTTTACTAAAAGTTAAATCCATAGATAGTATAAATAACGCTACGAAAATACAAAAGCTTTGTAGAGTTATTTTATCAATCTTGACTAAATTTTTAAAATTTAATTAGACGTGTATTAATACTTTACTATAACTGTTAAATGGGCAACAGGTAGTATTATTTAATAATGTTTATACCAGCTTTAAGAATTTCTCCAAAATTAAAAACATCACTAAATGATACATATAAAGGGGCAGGAGCAAGTCTAATTACATTAGGTTCTCTCCAATCTACAAATACACCATTGGCCATTAAATAATCAAACAATTGGCGACCATATCCATGTAAAAAAACAGATAATTGTGTACCGCGTTCTTCTGGGGAAAAAGGAGTTATAATTTCAAAATTAGATTGTGTATTAGAGGCGACTTCTTTTAAAATAAACTCTAGATAGTCTACAATTAAGTTTCGTTTTTCGATAATTTTTGGCATTCCAATTTCGTCAAAAATTTGAAGAGCGCTTAAATAAGGTGCTAAACTTAGAATAGGTGCATTACTAATTTGCCACGCATTGGCATTGGGCTCTGGTATAAAATTAGGAGCCATTAAAAAACGTTCTTCTTTATCGTGTCCCCACCATCCTTCAAAACGAGGAATATTTTTAAGACCATGATATTTTTCATTAATAAAACAACCAGAAGCACTTCCTGGACCACTGTTCATATATTTATAGCTACACCAAGAGGCAAAATCTACTCCCCATTCGTGCAGTTCTAAAGAAATATTTCCTACTGCATGGGCCAAATCCCAGCCTACAAAGGCTCCAATACTTTGGGCTTTGGCAGTAATTGTTTTTATGTCAAAAACCTGTCCGGTATAGTAGTTTACGCCACCGATAAGTACCAAGGCACACTCGTCTCCTACGTCTTTTATTGTTTTTAAAATATCTATGGTACGGAAATTATGCTCTCCATCCCTTTTTTTAAGCTCTATTATGGCCTCTTTGGGATCCAATCCATGGAAACGGACTTGACTAGCAATTAGATATTGATCGCTAGGAAAAGCTTTTTCTTCGCAAATTATCTTGTAGCGTTTTGGAGTGGGGCGGTAAAAAGAAACCATTAGTAAATGCAAATTTACAGTAAGCGTATTCATTACTGCAATTTCAGACGGTTTAGCACCTACCACTTTAGATAGTTGCTTGGCAAAACGTTCGTGATAGTCCCACCAAGGTTTTTTTGCCATAAAATGTCCCTCTACGGCTAGGTTTCC
>CALGNG010000196.1 GCA_937958735.1 uncultured Aquimarina sp.
TGCAGGAATAGAAAAAGAGTTAGTGCTTTCTTCTGCTATAAACATCATAGAAATATGGGACAAGAATCGATACGAAAAAGCCGTAGACGATGCTACCGACGATTTTGCAGATTTAGCCGAACAAGTAATGGGAGAAGACGAATATAATGATGGAGAATAGCTACCACACACCTGTACTTTTAAAAGAAACCGTAGAAGGTTTAAACATAAAACCTGATGGTATTTATGTAGATGTTACTTTTGGTGGCGGTGGTCACTCAAAAGAAATCTTATCTCACCTTGGACCTAAAGGTAAACTTTTTGGTTTTGACCAAGATCAAGACGCACAGGATAATGTATTGGACGACGATCGTTTCGAACTAATACCTCAAAATTTTAGATTCATAAAGCGCTTTCTTAGATTCTACAACATTAAAAAGGTAGATGGCATTCTTGGAGATTTTGGCGTTTCCTCTCATCAATTCGATGTAGCAGAGCGCGGTTTTTCTACCCGTTTTGAAGCCGATTTAGATATGAGGATGAACCAGAACGCTCCCTTGTCTGCTTACGAAGTAATTAACACCTACGAAGAGCAAGCTATACGACAAGTATTCTGGCAATACGGAGAACTACGAAGCGCCCCTAAAATGGCAAAACTTATCGTAGAAGCTAGAAAAGAAGCTCCTATAAAAACCAGCAACCAACTAAAAGAAATTTTAGAACCTTGTTTGTTAAAAAGAAAAGAACATAAAATACACGCACAGATATACCAAGCTATTCGTATAGAAGTAAATCAAGAAATCCAAGTTTTAAAAGATTTTTTAGAACAAACCAACGAACTTTTAAATCCTGGGGGTAGAATAAGCTTGATCTCTTACCACTCTCTAGAGGACCGTTTAGTAAAACGATATATTAGAAATGGAATGTTCGAAGGCGAACCCGAAAAAGATTTATTTGGAAGAGTATCCGTCCCCTTTAAAAAAGTAGGAGGTCTAATTGTTCCTAGTAACGAAGAAATAGCCTTAAACAGCAGAGCCAGAAGTGCTAAATTAAGAATTGCAGAAAAAATAGACGAAACCAATGCGTAAAGCCATCTACGACATATTAAAAGGTAAACTTTTACTAGAAGGCAAAGCCAATAAAAATTGGCGCATGCTTTTCTTTTTGTTTTTCCTGGCCCTTACCATGATTTTTAGTTCGCACAGAGCCGAAAAAAAGGTACACGAAATAGCGGTTAGAAATATCGAAGCTAAAGAATTACGCGCACAATTTGTAGAAGGAAGATCCCAGTTAATGCGTCTTCAAATGGAATCGGATATTCAAAAAAAATTAAAACCTTTTGGAATTCAAAAATCAAAAACACCACCAACAAAAATAATAGTAAGTACCGTTAATTAGTGAACCCACAAATTAAAAACATATCGCACCGCTCCTATCTAGTCGCATTTTTAATGCTACTATTTGCCTGTTTTATCCTATTTAAATTATTTAAGATACAAGTAGTAGATGGTGACAAATACCGTCGTTTAGCTGAAAAAAGAACCCTTAAAAATTTTGTAATACCTGCTAACCGCGGTAATTTATACGATGCTAATTACAACCTACTAGCCACCTCTATATCTAAATACGATGTCCGCTTCGATGCCGTAACTGTTAAAGCCGATGTTTTTCAAGAAAACATGCAAGACCTTGCCAAAGCATTACACCTCGAATTTGGAAAACCTACTAGCTATTACAGCAACCTATTACGTAAAGCTAGAAAAAATAAAAAACGATACGTTTTACTTTGCAGAAATATTGGTTATTCCCAATACAAAAGGCTAAAAAAATTCCCTATCCTAAAACTAGGAAGTAATAAAGGGGGACTTATTATAGAACAAAGTACCGTTAGAGAACATCCGCTTGGAAAAATCGCAGAAAGAACTGTGGGCTACGACCGTAAAGATGCCGATGGGTACTATACCCGTGTAGGCCTAGAAGGCGCCTATGGCGAATACCTTAGAGGTACCGATGGAAAACGTTTAAAACAAAAAATCGCAAAAGGACAATGGAAACCCATAAGGGATAATAACGAAATTGAACCCCGAGATGGTTTTGACATTGTATCGACCATAGATGTAAATATCCAAGACATTACCCACCATGCCTTACTAGCACAGCTAGAAAAATTCGAAGCCAAACACGGTTGCGCTGTAGTAATGGAGGTAAAGACAGGAGACATAAAAGCCATTGCTAATCTAACACGATTAAAAAATCATAAATACGCAGAAAATTTCAACTATGCGCTTGGCGAATCTCACGAACCAGGATCTACCTTTAAGTTAATGTCTATGGTAGCTCTTTTAGAAGATAAGGCCATTGATTCCAGCTCGATAATAGACACCAAAAACGGAAAGGTCAAATTTTATAACCGTACCGTTTATGATTCCCACCATGGTGGCTACGGTAAAATATCTGCCGCAAAAGCCTTTGAGGTTTCTTCTAATACGGCTCTTGCTAAAATGATTACAAATGCATACTCAAAAAACCCAAAAAAACTATTAAATAGGTTCTATAACATGGGACTTAATAAACCCTTAGGGCTTGATATTAAAGGAGAAGGAATTCCTAATTTCCCATACCCTGGAGATAAAAACTGGTCTGGAACAACACTACCTTGGATGTCTTTTGGTTACAATATCCAAATGACTCCTTTACAAACATTAGCATTCTATAACGCCGTAGCAAACAACGGAGTTATGGTAAAACCTAAATTTATTAAAGAAATTAGATCTTGGGATAATGTTACCAAAAAAATCGAAACCCAAATTAGCAACCCTTCTATTTGTTCTAAAAACACCGCTAAAATAATGCAAGCCATTATGAAGAATACCGTAGAAAGGGGGACTGCAAAAAACATAAAAACCAATTATGTTTCTATGGGTGGAAAAACAGGAACTTGTCAAAAATATTATGGAAACAAAAATAAAGAGTTACAATATGTAGCTTCATTTTCTGGATATTTCCCTGCAGAAAACCCTAAATACTCATGCATTATAGTAATACACGAGCCTAACAAGAAAAAAGGATACTATGGCAGCACTGTCGCAGCACCCGTTTTTAAAACTATTGCCATGAAAATGCACTCTGGCACACCGATAAACTATAAGGTTGCTCCTATTAACGTTGCCCAAAATTCAATTAAAGAGTACAACACTTAC
>CALGNG010000197.1 GCA_937958735.1 uncultured Aquimarina sp.
TACAATTTATTACCAAATACCATTTTACTAAATCTTAAAAATTTAATAAGAGTAAAAACAAAACATCATATTAATATAACTACCTCTATAAAGTCTTCATTCCTTAACGTTTCGTCACCTTTATAGATCACTTCAAAAGCAGTTATACATTAATAATTTACTATAAATTTAAATATTAGAATTATTCAAAACAGCTCTTCATTTAAGATTCACATTTGGTGTCTTTAGATCGTAGACTATTTTTTAAATCAAAGGAACTATGACTAAGAAAAAGCCAGTAATCAAAACCAAAGCAACATTACACCCCAGAAACAAACATAACGAGCGTTATAATTTTGAGGTATTAACTAACACACTTCCCGAATTAAAAGAATTTGTTAGACCCAATATCTACGAAGATCTATCTGTAGATTTTTCTAACCCAAAAGCAGTTGTTGCGCTAAACAAAGCTTTACTTAAACAATACTACAACATTAGCTCTTGGGACATACCAAAAGGTTATTTATGTTCTCCCATTCCTGGAAGAGCCGATTACATACATTACTTAGCCGATTTACTGGCCGAAGACAACAAAGGAGAGGTTCCTAAAGGAGCTGCTATAAAACTATTAGATATTGGTGTTGGTGCTAATTGCGTATATCCTATTATTGGAAATGCTGAATATGGCTGGTCATTTATTGGTTCCGATATTTCTGAAATTTCTTTGAGTTCTGCCCAAGCAATTAAAGACAATAATCCACAATTAATGGAGTCTTTAGACTTACGTTTACAAGGCAATCCAAAATCTATATTTAGAGATATTCTTAACGAAGATGAAAAAATTACCGCTACGGTTTGCAACCCACCTTTTCACAGTTCGGAAGAAGCCGCACAAAGTAGTAATTTTAGAAAAGTAAAAAATCTAACGGGATTTACTAACAATAACCCCGAACTTAACTTTGGAGGTCAACACAACGAACTTTGGTGCGAAGGCGGCGAACTAAAGTTTATAAACAACATTATTTTCCAAAGCAGGCACTACAAAGAGAACTGTACTTGGTTTACCTCTTTAGTTTCTAACAAAGACAATATACGACCATTAAAAAAATCCTTTAAAGAAGCAGAGGTTACTAAGTTTAAAGTAATCCCTATGGGTCAAGGAAATAAGGTAAGTAGAATTATTGCTTGGAGTTTTCAATAAGCCTAATTCTAAATTCCAGTCAGAGTATTCTTTAATCTTAAAATTAAAAAACAGAGTGTTTCAATTCAAATACTAAGCTGAAAATACAAAAACGCTTATATTTGCGTTACGCAGACATGGAAAATAAGACAACCGCTAAAAGGACTTTTGTAGAAAAATTAGTAAGCAAATACCGCTTAGTAATTTTAAATGAAAATACATTTGAAGAACAAGTTTCTTTTAAACTTACGCGCCTTAATGTTTTTGTCTTACTTTCTGTGTGCTCGTTAATATTAATAGTAATCACTATTTTTTTAATAGCATTTACTCCTTTAAAAGAGTACATCCCTGGTTATTCTTCGACTAGGCTTACTTCACAAGCTAACGATTTGATATACAAAACAGATTCTTTATATGTGGAAATTGCCGGGAAAGAACAATTTTACGAATCCATAAAAAAAGTTCTAAAAGGAGATATTAAAGCCCAAACATTTAATATAGACTCTGTAAAATCGTCCATTGCTTTAGATCTTAAAAAAGCCAAACTAGATGCCTCTAAACAAGAACTAGAATTACGTAAAGAGGTAGCTAAAATAGAAAAATATAGCGTCCAAAACGAAACCGACTTCCAATCGGACTACTTATTTTTCCCTCCTGTAAAGGGGTCTATTACTAGCACTTTCGATTTTAAAGAAAAACACTATGCAGTAGATATTGCTGTATCTAAAAATACACCTGTTAAAGCTGTTTCCCCTGGTATTGTAATTTACTCGGAATGGGCTCCAAAAACGGGATATGTACTAATATTAAAACACAAATCTGGACTAACCTCTGTATACAAACACAATTCTATACTAGTTAAATCTCAAGGAGATTACGTAACTTCTGGACAAGTAATTGCTTTTGCTGGTTCTTCTGGAGAGCTAAGTACTGGACCACATTTACATTTTGAACTATGGGATAATGGCAAAGCCTTAAATCCAACTAAGTTTATTGATTTTGAAAAATAATTTATGTCATTAAAAACTATAGGAGCCAAGTTATTCGCTAAAAAAGTGCGTTGGGACATAGATAAATGGTCGTCGAACCCTGTAAAAACACAAGAAAAGGTATTCAAAAACCTGATCTTAAAAGCGAAAAATACTGCTTTTGGAAAAGATCATAATTTTGAAAAAATTAACTCTCACGAAGATTTTGTTTCCCAAGTACCCATTAGAGATTATGAAGGCCTTAAAGACTATGTAAACCGTGTTGTGGAAGGAGAAGCAGATGTCTTATGGACAGGGAAACCATTGTATTTTGCTAAAACATCTGGCACTACTAGTGGAGCTAAATACATCCCTTTAACAAAAGAATCCATGCCTACGCATATAAATGGAGCTAGAAATGCTTTGTTAACTTATATTGCCGAAACAGGAAAAGTAGACTTTGTAGATAATAAAATGATTTTTCTACAAGGAAGCCCAAAGCTTACCCCAAAAAACGGAGTTAACCTAGGACGACTTTCTGGAATTGTGGCCCATTATGTACCTAAATATCTTCAGAAAAACAAAATGCCAAGTTGGGAAACCAATTGTATCGAGGATTGGGAGCAAAAAGTAGACACTATTATAAAAGAAACCCTACCAGAAAAAATGGGTATTATTAGTGGTATACCTCCTTGGGTACAAATGTATTTTGAACGTATTGTTACCTTAACAGGAAAACCTATCAAAGAGGTCTTCCCTCACTTTAATCTTTTTGTTTATGGGGGCGTTAATTACGAGCCTTATAGACCTATTTTCGAAAAACTAATTGGAAAATCGGTTCCGAGTATAGAACTTTACCCTGCTTCCGAAGGCTTTTTTGCTTTTCAAGATTCTCAAAAAGAAAAAGGAATGCTACTCCAATTAAATTCTGGAATATTTTATGAATTTATAGAGGCCAATGACTTCTTTAAAACAAACCCTAAGCGCATTACTATAGGCTCTGTTAAAACAGGAATAAATTATGTAATGATTGTATCCACTAATGCCGGTTTATGGGGCTACAACATTGGAGACACCATACAGTTTACCTCTACCTCTCCTTACAGAATAATTGTATCTGGTAGAATAAAACACTTTATTTCTGCGTTTGGAGAGCATGTAATTGCCAAAGAAGTAGAAGAGGCCATGCAACAGACTTCTGAAATTACAGGAGATTTAATTCACGAATTCACTGTTGCACCACAAGTAAACCCTATAAAAGGATTGCCTTACCACGAATGGTTTATAGAATTTAAAGAAACCCCTAGAGACCTAAATAAATTAAAGTCTCTTTTAGACGAAAAACTACGATTGCAAAACAGCTATTATGATGATCTAATAAGTGGATCTATCTTAAAACCATTAAAAGTAACAGTCGTTCCCAAGGATGGTTTCACTAATTATATGAAATCTATAGGAAAACTAGGAGGACAAAACAAACTTCCTAGATTAGCTAACGACAGAAAAATCGCTAATGCATTACCTATTGAAACCACATAAATGGAACAATTTTTAAAAACAAAACAAACTAGATCCCAAGAAAGCACTAATGCCATAGAGCGTTTATACATAGGCATGCGCCATCTATTTAACAGAGGCTTTTACAACCCTATGGGGGTTTCTGGCGAAATTATACGAGAAGCTTTATTAGTACTAAGTCCAGAAATCTACGGTTCTATTAACGACGATAAAGTAGAACTAAATGGATTAATCTACGTTTTAGAACGCTTGCCCGAGGGTATAGAAGAATGCCGTTTTGTAAGTCTAACTAGCGAAGAAGGCTATAAAGATGCCGATTTCGAAATTATAATTCCACAAAAAAGAAGACGCAATTGTTACCGAGTAGATGTGGATCAAATGAATATTGAAATTACCCGTGGACGATCGGAGATTTATGATATTTTAACACACCTAACTTTTATGTATATGGAATCTGAAAAAATCAGAAAACGTATCCAAACAGAAGAAGATCGTAGCCTAAAGCGTGATTGGGAAAAACTTATTCAATTTGTTGAGAAAGAAGATTTAAGTAGTAAGGACCGCGATGTTGCCAAAACACATCTAGCCTATATTTTAGGCCGAAGCTTCCAAGAAATTGTAGAGGCTTATCCTAAATTTGCAACTTCTAAAAACCCAGACCGATTACTACATGTAGTATACTGGCTTGGTAAAATAGCTTTTAAAGATAAGAGCGAAGGAAAAAAAAGAGAAATTAGTTTTAGTCCTACATTAAGGGAACGCATAGGCCACCACATACACAGTGCTGTATGGGCCAACCATATAAAACAACGTTTTAGCGAACTAAATATTTTTGAAAGACCCCTACACATTATTAGCTCTAACATGCATAGTGTAATGAATAGTCTTTATGCTAAAAAAGCTCTGGAAAAAGAGTTTCCAAAAAGCGCAGAAATGCCACTTTTTGAAAAACTGAGTAGTGACTCCTCTAAAGATATCCGAAAAAAAGTAAAAGCATTTGCTCTAAAAAACGGAATGTACGATTTGAAAGATCAAAGTAGCTCCCATATAGATGTGCAACTATTTGATACTTCTAAAATTGCTCACCTACCGACCTTTAACTCTCAAAATGCCCCCATATTATTGGTTATGGACTATGCTTTTGGGGAACAGGCCTACGAAGCAATGGACGAACTTTTAAAGCCTTTTAAAGTATCCCAAACCGAAAACCATTATATGAATGTAGATTCTATATCTATAATGGGAAAAGCAGGTATTTTATGTGGTGCTAAAGGAGATATTATGATTCCTACCGCACATGTATTAGAAGGCACCTCTGGAAACTATCCGTTTGAAAATCAATTAAAAACTAGCGATTTTGCAGATTGCAAAGGTCTACAAGCTTTCGATGGCAGTATGGTTACTGTTTTAGGAACCTCTTTACAAAACAAAGATTTACTAAGCTTTTTTCATAATTCTACTTGGGATGTTATAGGATTAGAAATGGAAGGCGCTCATTATCAGAAAGCTATACAGGCCGCTACTAAAATAAGAAAAAGTATTCCAGAAAATATTAGTCTAAGATATGCTTATTATGCTTCAGACAATCCATTAGAAACTGGTAGCACACTAGCATCTGGAGGCCTTGGTACCACTGGAGTTAAGCCTACTTATGCTATAACTCAAAAAATAATTACTCAGATTTTAAAAAGTAATTAGTCTTTTACTTTCCTAAGTAACAGTTTTTCGTAAATTTATTTTGCAATAGCAACTTTATGTCTCAAACCAACAAACACGTTTTAATTACTGGAGCAGCTGGCTTCTTAGGCTCCCACTTATGTGATCGATTTATAGCAGAAGGTTACGCTGTAATTGGCATGGATAATTTTATTACGGGAAGTTTCGACAACTTAAAACACTTAGAAAATCATCCTAATTTTTCTTTTATAGAGCACGATATTTGCGAACATATTAATATTGAAGGAGAACTGGATTATATTTTACATTTTGCATCTCCTGCAAGCCCCATAGATTATTTAAAAATACCAATACAAACACTAAAAGTAGGCTCTTTAGGAACGCATAATTGCCTAGGTTTAGCTTTAGCTAAAAAAGCAACTATGCTTATAGCTTCTACTAGCGAAGTTTACGGAGACCCTTTAGTACACCCACAAACAGAAGATTATTATGGTAATGTAAATGCTGTTGGACCAAGGGGTGTGTACGACGAAGCTAAACGCTTCCAAGAAGCCATAACAATGGCTTACCACACCTTCCATAAAGTACCTGTAAGAATTGCACGTATATTTAATACTTATGGACCTAGGATGCGTTTAAATGATGGACGTGTAATCCCAGCTTTTATTGGTCAGGCATTAAGAGGCGAAGATTTAACCGTATTTGGAGATGGATCACAAACAAGATCTTTTTGTTATATTAACGACCAAGTAGAAGGGATCTATAGATTACTACATTCTAACTACTCCCAACCCATAAATATTGGAAACCCTTCAGAGGTTTCTATAAGAGATTTTGCCGACGAAATTATAGAATTAACGGGTACGGATCAAAAAGTAGTTTACAAAGAACTCCCTGTTAACGACCCACTACAACGCAGACCAGATATTACTCTTGCAAAAAAAATCTTAAAATGGGAACCTAAAACAGATAGGGCTTATGGTCTAGAACAAACCTTACAATACTTTAAATCCCTACCTAAAGAAAAATGGTATAAAGCCGAGCATAAAACATTTATTAATTATATAAAAAAATAAATAGGTGCCACAAGAACCTACAAAAGGATATTCATTTTTAATACGCCCTCTTGTCATCGCTTTTGATTTGGGTGTAGCACTATCCTTTGCCCTCTTGTACGCCCCTAACCTTTCCAAAACACTATTTTATGTATATGTCCTTATAGGTTGGCTAGCGGTTAGTGTAGCCATCAAGTTTTACGACGTATACCGTTTTACTTCTGTCGTCCAAATCTTTGGATTAATTGTAAAACAAGGCTTCTTATTTACCATTAGTATCTTTTCTTTATTTGGAATTTTAAGTTATCGTCCAATGACGGTGCCCATTTTAATTAGCTATGTATCCAGTGTTATTCTAATTATTAGTTTAGTAAAATTTTCCATCTACTATGCTTTAAAAAATTATCGATTACAATTTGGAGGAAATAATAGACGTGTTTTAATTTTTGGAAGTTCAAAGCAAACTAAAGAACTTATTCAATTTTTTAACTCTAAAAAAAGTTTGGGTTATAAAATACAAGGTATTTTTTCTAACAAAACAGAAAATGATTTAACTAAAGGAATTGTGTTTTTAGAAAATAATTGGATCGATGAAGTATACTGTGCTTTAGATGAGACTTCGAATATTCAAATTAATGAAATTGTAAATTATTGCGAAACATACGATATTGTCTTAAAATTTATCCCTAACGTAACCAAACTACCTGTTACCAATCTCCAAACCGATTTCTACGATTACATACCTGTTTTATCTGTTCCTAAAATGCCTTTACATAGCTCTATAAACATAATAATAAAACGAGTAGTAGACATTCTTATTTCTGTAATTGTAATTATAGGAATTTTATCGTGGCTTACCCCCTTTATGTATATATTAATTAAATTAGAAAGCAAGGGCCCTTTATTTTTTATACATAAAAGAAACGGAGTTAATTATGGAGAATTTAAGTGCTATAAATTCCGCTCTCTTAGAATAGAGGAAGGCGCAATAAAAAAACTACATGTTACAGAAAGTGATGACAGAGTTACTAAAATAGGTCGTTTTTTAAGACGTACTAGTATCGACGAATTGCCACAGTTTATTAATGTTTTAAAAGGAGATATGTCTGTGGTAGGCCCTAGACCACACATCCCTAGATACACAAATTCATATGCAGAAAAAATAGACAAATATCAGTTTGTATATAGACATTCTGTAAGACCAGGGATTACTGGATTAGCACAAGTAAAAGGGTTTAGAGGCGAAATTAAATCCGACGAAGACATTATTAATCGTATTAAATACGATGTGTTTTATATAGAAAACTGGTCCATACTTTTAGATATAAAAATTATTTTTGACACCTTTATTTTACTTTTTAAAGGGCAAGAAAACGCCTACTAACGCTCTCCTTTCCATTCTGCATAGAACTGTTCTAAAAACAATTCCATAAAATCATGCCTCTCCTTTGCTATATTTTTTGCTGTTTGAGTATACATTGCCTCTGACAGGAGTAATAATTTTTCGTAAAAATGATTTATCGTTGGTGCTTTAGAATTTTTATATTCTTCTTTAGTCATGTTTAAATTAGGCAGAATATTAGGATCGTAAAGGGCTCTATTTTTAAAACCTCCATAATTAAATGTTCGTGCTATTCCAACAGCCCCTATAGCGTCTAAACGGTCTGCATCTTGTACCACTTTAAGCTCTAATGACGAAAAAGCAGTCTTAAAATTACCTCCTTTAAAAGAAACATTTTCTATAATTTTAATCACATGATTTATTATTATAACATCAATATTTTGCGATTCCAAAAAAGTGGCCGCCCTAGCAGGCCCAATAGTTTCGTTTCCTCCAAAAAACTTAGAATCGGCTATGTCGTGTAACAAAGTAGCAAGCTGTACTACCAAGAGATTAACTGGCTCCTTTTTCGCAATAAGCAATGCATTATTATAGACCCTTTCTACATGAAACCAATCGTGCCCTCCTTCTGCATCTCGAAGTTCTTCTTTAACAAAAGCAATTGTATTTTTAATAATCATTATAATATAGCTTATTTTAAAAATGCATAAAATTTATGCTTTGTATACAATGGATTTAAAACAAAAAGAGGGATTAAAACTATTAAGTTATTATAGAATTGTACATCTAAAAGTAATGCAATCCCCGTATGTAAACCAATTAACAAACACCCCACATACATAAGATATTTCCCTTTAAAAAAACTTATTATCACAAAAAACTCCACTAAAATACCAATCCAATAAAACACAAAACCATAAATATCGGAGCTACTTAAAAGTATATTTGCTAAAAAAGTAGGCTTCTCATATAAAAATTGATACCCTAATAAATTATCCATACAGGAAAGAGTAAAAATTCCCGAGGCATCGTGATTAAGTTGAAAAATTCCCGCCTTCAGCTTAAATAAGCTGCCCACAAAATAGGTGCTTAAAATCAAAAAAAGACAAGACGAATAGTAAATAACATCCTTAATAGCAGATTCCTTTCTTAGACACAAAAACTGAAAACAAAATAGAGCTATTAAAACTAGATGATCTCCATGATTTATTTTTCCGTTTGAATTTTCCAACGACGTATATAAAAAAAAAGCGATAAAAGTTACTATCCGTACCCACTTAACCTCTGTATACAATAGACATAAAAAAGAACTAATAATACTTGCTATTAAAAAAACCACACTCCAATATACTTGAGGAAAGTACGAGACAAATTTAATCGCCCAAATAGGCTCTATAGCATTATTTCCTATATGCGTACTAAAGTTGTGCATTAATGCTTTTAAAAGCAACAAGGTTAGTAATACATAAAATAATTTAACCGACACTAGTAAACGCTGTGCTCCTACTTTATCAAAAGAGGTCATAATTCCTCCTTTTGAAAAGCCAAATTTCCAAAAGTAATGGCTCTTTAGCTGATCTTCCAATGCGCTATTCATATTTACTTAAAAAACTAATTGTTTTTTTACTATTTGCCTGCATCACAAACAACTCACTTTCGGAGCATTCTGGAAGAAAATGTAAAACGTTTAATAGATCTGAATCGCTTTTAGTTGTTACTGCTTTTCTCAACAAAAACTCGGCTCTTCTAAATTCTAAAAGTTCTTTTGTTATACCATAAAAAGTCATGGGCTTTGACAAATTATCTCCATTAATTTTTATTACTTCTAAATGATAGCTTTGAGGATTATTAGGTATTTGGGCGTATAAACTCCAATGGAAAAAAGGAAAAATTTCTCGCCCTATTTTTTTGCCTAAAAAAGCTAAAAACCAGTAGGTTCCTAACAATATAAAAATAAAAGAGGTAATCTTTAATTTCATAAAAAAAAGTATTATTAAAAATAATACTTTTTTAGAAATCTACTTAATAATATAATTACAAATTACTTCTTAACTATAACCGGGTTTACCCAAGTAAACTGGGCTGTTTCGTCTGGTAAAACCAATCTCTCGCTAATTCGTTGCATACGAGAAGGAAGCTTCATAACAAAATCGCGTGCTTTTTCTGCTTTATCATTAAGATCATTAATATTTGCAATATCCCATTTTTCAATTAAACGCTGCATAATATCTATATAATCTTGAGATGTATACACTCCTATTTTTTGTGCC